>JBGPIW010000001.1:0-32611 GCA_041485045.1 Gemmatimonadota bacterium
CGGGAGCGTGGACGTCGAGCGTACGAAGGCCCTGCTGGGTGTGTCGCGGCCGCTGTCGGTCACGTTTCACCGGGCGTTCGACTTCACCCCGGACGCCAACGCTGCCCTCGACACGCTCATGCAGCACGGCATCGATCGCGTCCTGACATCCGGACAAGCACCCACGGCCGTCGAGGGAACCCAGACTCTCGCGCGGCTCGTGACGCGGGCGTCGGGCCGAATCGCCATCCTCGCCGGCGGCGGCTTGAACGAGGAGAACATCGGCCGCGTGGCGGAGCTGTCGCGCGTGCGGGAAGTGCACGTGCGGGCCACCGCCCTGCTCGAGAGTCCCGCCTCCTACCGTCCGCGCCATCTGTCGCTGCAGAAGCAGCCGCTCCCCAACGAATTCGACCGCGCCGTGACCGACCCCGAGCGCATCCGGCGGATTTCCGGCATCCTGGAAAAGATCGACCCCCCCGTCGCATGAACCGGGGGGGTCGAGAAATGCGCGTCCGCCCTCGTTACGGGTACGACTTGAGGCAGCCGCCCGAGCCGGCGTTGACCCAGTTGCGCTGGATGAGGTAGTCCTTGCCGGCGATATTCATGTTGGCCACGGCGCCGTTCCCGGTCGTATAAGTCGTGCCGAACGTCCAGGCACACTTGTCCGCGTTCTCCTGTCCCCGCCGGTCGTACCAGGCGTTCAGGTCGGGGTCGGTGGCCGCTTCCTCGATCTCGTGGGCGAGTGTGTTGACCTCGGCGTCCGCCGCGAAGTCACTATTGGGAGAGCCGTTGAGCGCCGTACAGCCGCTCACGAAGTCGGCGTTGTACGGCTGCGCGGCATACTTTATGTCCCGGCCGTTCGAGGTGAAGTGACCGTGGTAGGCGCAATACTGCGAGCCGAAACCGCCGCCCAGGTTCACTCCGGGTCCCGTGAACACGAGGTAGACAGTGGCTGCGTCGAACGTCAGCGCCCCGCTCGTGAACCCGCCCACGATCAAGCTCTGGATCGCCGCGTCGGAGGGGCTGCTACCGGGGTTCGTGCCGGTCACCCAGAATCTCGAGTATGCGATACTGTTGTTGACGTGAACGCCGTTGCCGTCGAAGTACGTCGTGTTGATGTTGAAGTAGGGGGAGCCGCCGAGAGTGCGCAGGAACGCGCCGACGAGCGAACCGTCCTGCGTACCGGTCCCGGTGCCGCTCGCGGGTCCACCTGAGTAGATAGCGTTCTGACTCCAGTAGATCGCGACGACCTTGGTGAATTGAAGAATCGGGCCGCCGTGATAAAAGATGCCGGTGTTGCCGCCCTTGCCTCCCGGCTTGGCCCGGTTGTCCAAACCCGCGGCGACGGCCCGGGTCGGCATGACGTGGATCCGCTGCTGGGAGCCGGCGACGTCCAGGAATGACGGTGCGGCCGGTTGGGTAACGGTGGACGAGTCGCTGCACGCGACGGCGAGCATCGCACCACCCACGAGTACAACGGGAAGGCGAAGTCTCATGCGGACGATCTCCTGGGTATCGAGGTACATCGGAACGATAATGTCCGGTCTCGAATTGCACGACTCATGCCAACCCGCCGCGACGCGCTGAAACGATTGGCCGCCATCGGCGGTACGTTGCCCGGCCTGCGCCTGCCCGGCCTGTGGTCCGCGGACGTCACTCCTCCCCCCCCGCTCGCCGTCCCCACGGCGGCGCAGCTGGCCTGGCAGGACCTGGAGTTGGGCATGTTCGTCCATTTCGCCCCCAATACCTGGCAGGAGAAGGAATACGACGACCTGTCCACCCCGCCTGCGGACCTCATGCCGCAGGTCGACACGGCGCAATGGGCCGAAACCGCGCTGGCCCTGGGAGCCCGCTACATCGTGCTGGTCGCGAAGCACGCCGGGGGGTTCTGCCTGTGGCAGACCGATACAACCGACTATGGCATCCGCGCGACGCCGTGGCGCGGCGGACGTGGGGACGTCATGGCCGATCTCGCGACTGCCTGCGCTCAGCGTGGCCTCCGGCTCGGCGTGTACCTCTCGCCGCGCGACGACAAACACGGTGCCGGGCTCTCGGGCCGCTGCGCCACTCCCGAGGCACAGGCCGCCTATGACGAGGTGTATCGCCGCCAGCTCACCGAGCTGCTCACGCGCTACGGTCCGATCGCCGAGTTGTGGCTCGACGGCTCGAGCGTGGTGCCGACGGGCGACATCGTCTCGGCCCACGCTCCGGATGCGATGGTCTTTCAGGGACCGCAGGCCACGATCCGCTGGGTGGGGAACGAGAACGGGTTCGCGCCCTACCCCTGCTGGAACGCGCTCGCTGCGCCCGACGCGCGCACCGGCATCGCCACGGCGCTGCACGGCGATCCTGCAGGCGACGTCTGGATGCCGGTCGAGGTGGACGTCTCGATCCGCCGCCCCAACTGGTTCTGGAGCACGACGAATCAGAGCAACCTGATGTCGCTCGACGACCTCGTCGAGATCTACTACCGCTCGGTCGGACGCGGCACGCAGCTGCTGCTGAACCTCCCGCCCGATCGCTCCGGCCGGATCCCCGAGGCAGACGCCCTCCGGGCCGCGCAGTTCGGCGAGGAGATCCGGCGCCGTTTCGGACGTAGCGTCATGGAGACCGCCGGGACCGGAATGAGCCTGATTCTCAGTTTGGAGGACCCGACGCGCGTCGATCACGTGATCCTGCAGGAGGAGCTGAGCCACGGAGAGCGGGTGCGCGCCTGGAAGCTCGACGGCTTCGCGTGGGGCCACTGGCGCTGGCTGGCGGAGGGCTCGGCGATCGGACACAAGCGGATCGTTCCGGTACCGCCCGACGGGTACACGATGCTCCGCGTGACGGCGACCCAGAGTGCAGGGGGATTCCCCACCTTCCGCCGATTCGCGGCCTGCAACACCGGCGCGGCGCCGCCGCCGACCTGGCAGGATGCGGCCCCGCTGTGGGCCGACGACACGGTCGGCCGCTGGAGCGGCGACAGCCTGAGTCTCGACTTGACGGAGAAGGCCGCCGCTACCGGCCGCTACCGGTTGCGGCTCGTTGCCGACGGCGGAGACGCGGTTGAGGTTCGAGACCCCGCGCTCCATATCGGGGAGACCGCCGCTCCCACGCTCGCGAATCCGGTGCCCGGCCGCCGCGACGCCCTGTTCCTGACGATCCCGCTGCCGGACAGCCGCGTCACGCTGCAGGCGCGCGTGCGGGGCGCCGCGAGCGGCACCATCCTCCTGCAACGCTGGTAAGGCTCGTCCATGAAGACATCGTTCGCCGTTCTCATGCTGGTCACGGCCGCCTGCCGGCCCGCGACTCCGGATCGCCAGATCGCCGGTCAGGATCCGCGCCGCCTGCCGACCGGAGGTCAGCTCGATCCCGCCGGCGCATCGTCCCCCGTGGGACAGATGCCGCTCGGCATGTTCGCCGCGCCCGGCGGCCGCCGCTTGGTGCTGCTGCTCGGCGGATGGCGCGAGCACGGACTCCAGGTGGTCGACCGGGAAGGGCGTGTGACGCAGACGCTGCCGCAAGCGGCGGCGTTCGTCGGCCTCGCATTCTCGACGGACGGGAGCGCGCTGTACGCCTCAGGCGGCAACACCGATGTGGTCTATCGCTACCGCTGGGCGGACGACCGTGCGTCTCTCGCGGACTCGATCGTCCTGGCACCGCGCGCCGCGCGCGCCGACGGCACGCGTTATCCGGCGGGGCTCGCCCTGTCGGCGGACGGGCGGTCGCTGTACGTCGCCGAGAACCTCGCCGACTCCCTGGCGGTGGTGGACGTAGCCACGGGGACTGTCGTGCAGCGGGTGGCGACGGGGCGCTATCCATACGGCGTCGCCGTCGGGGCCGAAGGGGCGGTGTTCGTCTCCAATTGGGGAGGGAACACCCTCTCGGTCTTCGTCCTCGGGCCGGACGGGGGGCTCAGGCCCGCGCCGGCGGTCGCTGCCGGGCGACACCCATCCGCGCTCGTCGTGAACGGCAAAGGGACGCGACTGTTCGTCGCGTCGGGGAGCACCGACCGCGTGATGGTCGTGGATACGCGGGCGCGGCGCGTGGTGGCGACGCTGCTCGATCCACCCCCGGCGGGACCGGACGAGGGAACCACCCCGAACGCGCTGGCGCTCTCGGCCGACGGCACGCGCTTGTTCGCCGCCGAGGCGGACGCGAACGCGGTCGCCGTCTTCGACCTCAGCGCCGCGACGGCGGATGAACCTGCGGCCCGCGGCGCCGATGGACTCGCGGGACGCATCCCCGTGGGTTGGTATCCGACGTCCCTCGCGGTGCTGGGCGACACGCTGCTCGTCGCGAACGGGAAAGGGTCGGGAACGGGCCCGAATCCCGACGGACCGCAGCCAGGTCGGGCGCACCCCGACACGAGCTACACGCTCGGCCAGATCAAGGGGAGCCTCAGCATCATCCCACTCCCCCCTGCCGGCGGGATGGCGCTCGCGGCGCTCAGCGCGCGCGTCGAACGGGCCAACGGCTGGGACAGCGTCCACGCGGGTGGGCGCGCGTATCCGCCGTTCACTCACGTCATCTACATCCTGAAGGAGAATCGCACCTACGACCAAGTGTTGGGCGACCTCCCCCAGGCCGACGGCGATACGTCCCTGGTCCTGTTTGGGCGGTCGGTAACGCCGAACCATCACGCGCTGGCGGAGCGCTTCGGGATCCTCGACCGGTTCTTCGTCAACGCCGAGGTGAGCGCGGACGGGCACAACTGGTCGATGGCCGCTTACGCCACCGACTACACCCAGAAGACCACACCCGCCAACTACGACGGCGGGGGCCGCACGTACGACTACCAGGGGGAGAATCGGGACCAGATCCCTGACGACGATGTGGCCGAGCCCGCCATGGGGTACCTGTGGGACCTCGTGCAGCGCGCGAATATCGGCTTCGCCAACTTCGGAGAATTCGCCGTCACCCGCACTGGCCCCGGCGGGACGAAGATCTACCGCGCGGTCAAGCCGTTCCTCGCGGCCCACACCGACAGCACCTATCCCGGGTGGGACCTGGCGATCCCGGACCAGCATCGCGTCGACATCTGGTTGACGGCGTTCCGGCGCTGGGTGGAGGCGGGCCAGATGCCGTCGTTCCAGATCATCTACCTGCCGCAAGATCATACATCGGGAGCCCAGGCGGGCGCTCCGACCCCGCGGGCCATGGTGGCGGACAACGACCTGGCACTCGGCCGCATCGTGCAGGCGCTCTCCACCAGCCCCTACTGGAAGAGCACGGTGCTGTTCGTCATGGAGGACGACGCCCAGAACGGGCCCGATCACGTCGACTCGCACCGCTCACCGCTCCTCGTCGTCTCGGCGTACAACCGGGGCGGCGTGTTCCACCGGTTCACCAACACCACCGACGTGCTACGGACGATGGAGCAGATACTGAAACTCGACGCGCTGTCGCAATTCGATCATTACGGCCACCCGCTGCGCGACATCTGGCAGGATACGCCGGACACGACGCCGTACACGGTGCTGACGCCCGCCCTGCCGCTCGACGAGCGCAATCCGGCGCAAGGCCCGGCGGCGCGGGACTCGCGGCGGCTGGACCTCGCGACGGTCGATGCCGCCGACATGGACTTGTTCAACCGGGTGTTGTGGATGGCCGTAAAAGGGGAACGGACACCCTACCCTGGGACGCACCGCATGTCGACGCTCGAGGCGCGGCGCTCCCGCTGAGCGGCGGGCCGCGCTCTACTGGGTTCTTGCTGCGTTAACCGTCCCGCTCCAGGAACGCCACCGCCTCTGCGAGGGAGCGGAACACACCGACCTGCTTCGTGCTGCGTCCCTCCAGCCGCCGGTAGCTCTCGTACATCCGCCCTAGCCCGAAGGCGTAGTCCCCGGGAGCCACGATCGCGAACTTCGACTGGGACTTGGTGGTGTCCATAGAGGCGGCCAGCTCGGCCAGCTGCTTGATGCGGTCCACCGAGCGCAGGTCGATCTTCTCGATGTCCGTCATGTCCATCAGCTCGTCGTACCCGCTGACTTCGAGCCGGGACCACACATCTTTCTGGTAGTTGAAGATGTCATCGCCGGTCAACGTGCCCCGGCCCGCGGCCCGCACCAGCCGTTTGGCATGGTCGATCGTGTATTCGATGGGCATGACCCCTTCAACTTGTGGTGCCCGGCTGGTCCGGACAAGCGCGTCCCCGGTCACCATATTCCATCATGGACCTACAGCTCGTCATCCTCGCGGCTGGTCTCGGCAGCCGCTACGGCGGCGGCGGGCTGAAGCAGCTCGAGGCCGTGGGGCCCGGTGGCGCCACCCTGATGGAATACTCCCTCTACGATGCTCGCCGGGCGGGGTTTGGCGAGGCGGTGTTCGTGATCCGGGCCGAGATGGCGGAAGGGTTCGGGGACTTTGCGGCGGCGCGCTTCGGGTCCGGCGTCCCCTGGCGCACCGCGATTCAGCGGCTCGACGACGTGCCGCCGGGAATCGTCGTGCCGTCCGATCGTATCAAGCCGTGGGGCACGGCGCAGGCGGTGCTCTCGGCGGCGGAGATGGTGACCGGGCCCTGCGCAGTGCTCAACGCCGACGATTTCTACGGTGCCGAGGCATTTGCCGCGCTCGCGACGTTCCTCGGTGAGCACGCGACGGATCGGCCGCCGAGCCACGCGGTCGTCGGGTATCGGCTGCGCGACTCCGTCCCCGAAGGTGGGGCGGTGAACCGGGGAGCGTGCGGCGCCGATGCGGCCGGCTGGCTCGAGACGATCGACGAGGTGACCGGGCTCGTGCGCGCGGGCGACAGGAGCTTTACGGGGCGGGGGGAGAGTGGGGAGGTCCGGCTCTCCGGCGATGCGCTCGTCTCGATGAATCTCTGGGGATTCACTCCCGACATTTTCGACACATTGCGCCGTGGGTGGCGGGAGTTCTTCCATCAGAGCGCGCCGGGGGGACGCGAGTACCTCTTGCCGACGGTGGTGCGCGAGGCGGTAGGGCGGGGGGAATGCCGCGTGAAGCTGCTCGAAGCTGGGAGCCGGTGGTTCGGCATCACCCACCCGGCCGATCGGGCGGTGGTGTCGGACGCGCTGCGCCGACTCGTGGCAGACGGGCGGTACCCGGAGCGGTTGTGGGACTGAGCGGCAGGGTCGCGGAGGTCGCCCGCACGTTCCGGGTGGGTGGAGAGATCACCGGCATCGCCGCCGTGCCCGGCGGCCACATCAACGATACCTATCGGGTGGACGTGCGCCCTGAGGGTGGGGCGGGCCGGAGCTTCGTTCTACAACGGCTCAACTCCGCAGTCTTCCGGCGGCCCGATCTCGTGATGGAGAACGTGGCGCGGGTCACGCGGCATGTCACCCTCGCGGCGGGGGCGGCCGGGCGGACGTCTCCCCTGGCTCCGCTCGTCCTCACCGATCACGGCGCCGACTGGCTCGCCGATCCCGCGGGTGGCGTATGGCGGATGTTCGTCTTCGTGGCAGGTTCGGTCGTGCGCGAGCGACCCCAATCGCCCGCCGATTGTGAGGCGGCGGGGCGTGCGTTCGGAGGGCTCCTGGTGCTCCTGGCACACTGGGAGGAAGCGCCGCTGCACGAGACGATTCCCGGATTCCACGACACCCGCGCCCGATTGGCTCAACTCGCGGGAGCGGTCCGCGCCGACGTCGCCGGCCGGGCTGCGGGCGTCCGCGCCGAAATCGCGGCCATCGAGCAGGCACGCGGTCTCGCCGACGTCCTGCCCCCGCTGCTCGCCTCGGGTGAAGTGCCGGTGCGGGTCACTCACAACGACGCCAAGCTCTCCAACGTGCTGCTCGACGCGCGCATCGGGGCCCCGGTGTGCGTCGTCGATCTGGATACCGTGATGCCCGGCTCCGCCCTGTACGATTTCGGCGACTTGGTGCGCTCGACCGTAAGCCCCTCGGCGGAGGATGAGGAGGACCTGAGCGGGGTCGGCGTGCAGGTGGAGTACTTCGCGGCGCTGGCGCGGGGGTACCTGTCGGCAGCCGGGGCGGTGTTGACGACCCGGGAGCGCGACCTGCTGGCGTTCGCGGGGCAGTTGATCACCCTCGAGCAGGCGGCGCGCTTTCTGACCGATCACCTGGCGGGGGACGTCTATTATCGCGTCGAGCGGCCGGGCCAGAACCTCAGTCGCGCCCGCAGCCAGCTCGCGCTGCTCCGGTCGCTCACCGCTCAGGCGCGCGCCCTGCAGGAAATGGTCAACCGCCTTGCATCCGCGGCGGCTGGGTCCTAGCGTACTGCCCGAACCTCTCGCGAGCCTTCCCGATGGCTTCCAGCCGCACCGCCGCATTGAACCGGATGCACGTCGCCGTCAAGGAGCTGATGGACCAGCTCGAGCTGATCGGCAACGAGGCGCCCGAGGGTCTCGTGGAATTGAAGAGCGCGGTCGACGAGGTGCGGCTGCGGCTCTGGGGGGTGCTGATGGCCGCGCAATCCCCGGGCGACAAGGGATTCGGCGACCGGTTCCGGCTGCGCCGGGCCGGAGAGATCCTGCGGGGCATCATCAGCGACGTGGACGGCGGGAGGCTGGATCTCTCGAACGCGGAGGGCGGTGAGCTGGGGATCGTGGCGCGCGAGCTGGGAAGACGGGCGACCGAAGCGCAGACGGGGTAGCTATCGCAGTCGGACCTTGAAGCCCCCTCCGTCCTCATCCTGCGACCAGTCGGCGACTACCGTGGGAAGTTGCTGCAACAGGGCGGCTACCTTGCGCTTCAGCACGGGAGGACCCGCCGAGCCTTTCCCCCTGCCTGTGATCACGTGAACGACAAGACCTGAGCCTCGCCGCTGCCAGCGCTCGAGGAAACTCCGCGCCGCCCCTGCCGCCTCCGCTGCCCCGAAGCCGTGCAGATCGAGCCGCTCGGCGACCGGCGCGTCGAGCAGGGGGTCGGAAGCATCGAATCGGGGAGTCCCCCCACGGCGTTTCACGAAGGCGCCAGTCGCCGACGACCGCGCCGAGCAATCAGTGGCTGATCGCGAAGAACCACGCCGCGATGACCGGACCCCGCGGTGGACGAGATCCCGGCTGGGGCGGCGGAGCGTCCGGGGCCGGCGCTGGCGCCGGCCCATACTCGGGCTGGAAGAGATACGCCACGTGCTTCACCGGATCCACCGTGATCGTCTTGGCGCCGCGCATTGTGGCGACGGTGGCCACCACCCTGTACGTGTCCGGTGAATCCTCATGCACGACCGTGACGTTGCTGTCGCGCCCCGCGGGGATGTAGATGAGCTGCTCCACCGGGTCCCACCCCAGAGCGTCCACCCCATCGCCGTTGGTGACGGTGGCCACGACTTTGCCGGACGCGGGATCCACCACCACGGAGGTCTTACCGCACCCGACGAAGATCCGGTTCGTGGTGCGATCGTAGGCGATGCCCGTCGGGCCCTCGCACGGGGTGAGCGGCCACGAGGCCTGCACTTTCATGGTCGTCACGTCGATCACCTGCATGGTGCTCGTGCCTTCGTTGTTGACGAAGATCCTGCCCTTGCCGTCGCTCGCCGCGCCTTCCGGCGAGTTGTCCTCGAGCGGGGCCGTGCCCACGATGTCGCCGGTGTTGGCGTCGAGCGCCACGGCGCTCCCGATCGGGCGGCTGTGATTCGTGAGGATGATCCGGTTGGAGAAATCCTCGTACATGATGCCGTCGAGGCCGCCGGTGGAGATCGGGATCTTCTTGATCACCGCCAGGCTCCGGAGGTCGAACATGGTGACGGTCGAATCGCCGCCGTTGGTGGTGAAACCGTGGTTCGACTTGGGCGCGAGCGCGATCCCGTGGATCCGAGGCGTGTCGGGAATGTCGCCCAAGATCTTGCCCGTCGCCCCATCGATTACCAGGACGTGTGTCGCGCGGGACACGAAGACGCGGCCCGTGCCGGGCTCCGCGGTCAGGTAATCGGTGCCGCCGTCGCCGCCGATGCTGAATTTCGCGACCGTGAACGTTTGGGCTCGGCTGACGTCTGGCCACGCCAGGGCGAAGGCGATGGCGAACGCAGGAACGATCGCGGAGTGTCTGATCATATGATCCTCAGAAGTGGAGGCGGGCGGTCATGGTCTCCAATGTAGACGACTGGCTGGTGGTGCGCTGCTCCACTCGTTTCCCTCGTCATATAGGTTCCTCCTTCCAGACACTAATCCCTGACACCACCGAGCGCGCGATGTCGCCCGAGGCCCTGGAGCTGGAGCTCGAACGCCTGCACCCCATGGCCCTCGGCTGGGCAATCGCCTGCTGTGGGGGTGACCGCCATGCGGCGGAGGACGCCATGCAAGCGAGCTACCTGAAAATCCTGGACGGGCGTGCGCGGTTCGAAGGTCGCGCCACCTTTCGCACCTGGCTATTTGCGGTGGTGCGGCGCACCGCGGCCGAGCAGCGACGCCGGGCCGCGCTGCGGCGGCTCTTGCCGCTCGCTGTCCTCGGGGCGACACCCGACGGCCGGCCCGACCCGGCGTCGGCGTTGGCAAGTTCGGAGGCGACCAGCCGGCTCGTGGCGGCGCTGAGCGACCTGTCGCCTCGCCAGCGCGAGGTGCTGCACCTGGTCTTTTACCAGGACCTGACGATCGGCGGGGCGGCGGATGTGATGGGGGTCTCCCTTGGCACCGCCCGCACCCACTACGAGCGCGGCAAGGCGGCGCTCCGGAAGCTGCTCGAGGAGGATCGGGAATGACCGAGCGCGATGATCACGATCTGCACGACCGGTTCCAGGAGCTGCGTCGCGAAGACCTGGAGCACGCGACACCGTTCATGACGATGCTCGCGACCGCCCGGGCGCGGCGGACCGTACCACCACGCCGCGGCGCCCTCAGGCTTGCGCCCGCGGTCGTCGCAGCCGTTGCTCTGTTCTTCCTCTTGAGCCGTCGGCATCGGGACGGGGTGCCGATCGACCTCGCGACCGTACGCTGGCAGGCGCCCACCGATTTCCTGCTCCAGCTCCCGGGCGAGGAGCTGCTGCGCACCGTACCAGAGTTCCTCACTCCACACGACCTTGACCGGAGGATTCCATGAAACTGCTTCGTATCGCTCTCGTCCCAGCCCTGGCCCTGGCCTTCGTCGCCACGGCCGGAGCGCAGCAGCCGACCCAGCCCCCGCAGCCGCCCGACGACCCGCTGGCGCGCGTGCTCTTCCCCCCGGAGCTCGTGATGCAGCACCAACAGGACATCGCGCTCCGTCCCGAGCAGCGCGCCACCATCACGAAGGCGATCCAGGACTTCCAGGCGAAGGTGGTGGACCTGCAGTGGCGTATGCAGGAACAGTCGCAACGGCTTGTCGCCTTGCTCCAGCGGCCGGCGGTCGATCAGGCCGCGGCGCTGGCGCAGGTGGACGAGGTACTGGGAGTGGAGCGCGAGGTGAAGCGCGCGCACCTCGGGCTCCTGATCCTGATCAAGAACACGCTGACGGCGGAGCAGCAGGCGCAGCTTACCGCGGCACGGGGGGCGGCGCTGCGGTGACGGCGTGGGCGCCTTACCGCCGCAGCCGCCGGATCTCCTCCAGGACCTCGATGTCCGCCGCGTCCTGGAGGCGACCGGTGCGCTTCGACGCGATCAGATCGTCGAGGCCGACGAGCGGAATCGGCACGCCCTCCACGTCCACGACCTCCCCGCGGGGCGCCGCCTGCTCGTACTTGACCTGCCAGGCGACCGTGAAGACATCCACCGCGGGATCGTCGCCGATCACGGTGACCGGCCGCTTCAGGATCTCCGCCGCGGCCCATTCGCGCGCGAAGCCGTAGCCGACGCGCGCGAGCCCCTGAAGCACCCGCTCGGCGTTCGCTTCGGTCCGCTCGATCAGGATGTCCACGTCTTCCGTCGCCCGCGCATAGCCGTGCAGGATGCACGCCACTCCACCGATCACGAGATACTTCGCTTCGGATCGGTTGAGCGCGGCACACACTTGAGCTGCGATCGTCCGAGGGTCTACCCCCCGGCGCGGTTCGCCTTCTTCCACTCGTAGAAGTCCTCGTAGGAGTCGAATCCGATGACCTGGTGCCGCGGGCCACGCCCGCGGCGCCGCTGGCGCGCCAGGCGTGCCAGCTCCTCGGCCCGGCGCAACCGCTCTGCCGGCGAGCGGGCGAGATCGGTCGCCAGGTGCCGCCGGCGCGCCTCCGCCACTTCCGCGATCGCGTACACGGGCGCGTCGGCTTCCCGCACCTGTGCCGCGACTAATGGGGGGCCCTGGTACGCCCGCAACGCCTCGACGATCACCCAGCTGCGCGAGCGGTCGAGCTCCCGGGCCCGCCGGTCGGCACTCTGGAGGACGTCCCGGGGCAGCGTGATGGAAATTCGCTCGAATGACATTAGTATTACTCGATAATATCGGATACGATCAACCTACAGCCGGAGGGCGCTCGCCGCAACCGGGTCACCGCACGGGCGCCACCGTGAGCTTTTTCAGCTCTTTCAAGAGGCGCCGCTGCGCCGTCGCGTCCTTCGCGGCAATGAAGATGGTGTCGTCCCCCGCGATGGTGCCGACCACGTCCCCCCACGCCATACGATCGAGCGCCAGGCCCACCGCGCTCGCCTCGCCGGGCGGGGTGTGCAGCACGACGAGGGAGTCGCCCGCGGTCTCGATCCCGATGACGTCCTCGGCGACGCGGCGCAGGTCGGGGTCAGGGGAATGCGCCGCCACCGACGGCTGCCGCTGGTAGGCGCCCCCCGACTTCACGAGGCGCAGTGCCTTGATGTCGCGGCTCACCGACGACTGGGTGACGTCCCACCCCTCGGCCGCGAGCGCTTCGGCCAGCTCCTCCTGGGTGCGGATCGCTCGTGTGCTGATCAGCTCGAGGATCTTGAGGAGGCGCTTGCGGCGCTCGGCGCTCACGGGGCGAAGACCTCGGGATCGAAGCCCGCCAACCGCTCGAGCGCGGCCGCGTAGCGGCGGCGCGCCTTGGTCCCCCACCGCCGCCGCGCGGCGAGACGCGCCCGCACGGGACCGAGGTCGAGGTTGCCGAGGCCGCCGGGACTCTTGCGACGCGCCAGCGGATCGGGCGCGGGGAACCGCTCGCCGCGTGTGACGGCAGCCGCCACGGCCCGATACGCGGCGCGGAACGGCTCACCTGCCTCCGTCCGGCGCAGCACCTCGTCGGTCGCGAGAGGGCCACCGGCGAGCAGCGCGGCTCCGCGCGCGCGATCGACATCGAGCTGCGGCACGACGGCGGCCAGCATCGCGAGCATCTCGCGGGTGCGATCGAGACCGCGCAGCAACGGCTCTTTCAAGAGCTGGAAGTCGCGGTGATAGCCGCTGCCGAGCTTCGATTTGAGCGACAGGACCGCGACGAGGTCGGTGTCGAGCGCCGCGGCGCGGCCCCGGGTCAGCTCGAAGACGTCGGGATTGCGCTTGTGGGGCATCAGGCTCGACCCGGTGGCGAGCGCGCGCGGCAGGACCAGCAACCCATACTCCTCGCCGCTGTACAGCACGGCGTCGGTCGCGAGCTTGCCCGCCTCGTGACCCAGCTCGGCGCACCAGGCGAGCACCGCGGCCTCGAGCTTGCCGCGGCCGTTCTGCACTGTTGCGACGTTGTGCTCCGGCGCGGCGAAGCCCAGGGCGCGCGAGGCGGCGGCGCGCTTCAACGGCAGCGGCACGCCGTACCCGGCAGCGCTGCCCAGCGGGCAGCGATCGATTCGCGCCCAGAGCGCGGGCAACGATTCGAGTGTGTCGAGGATGCCCTCGGCGAACGCCGCCGCCCAGAGCCCCGCGGACGACGGCATCGCGCGGCGCTGATGGGTGTACCCGGGCCACAGGGCAGCGCGATGACGCGCGGCGAATTGCGTGAGCGCTTGCGCCAGTGTCGCTGCCGAATCGTGGATCTCGAGCAGCGCGGCCTTGAGGTAGAGCCGGAGATCGCAGGCGATCTGGTCGTTGCGCGAGCGGCCGGTGTGGAGCCGTTGCCCGGCCGCACCCAGGCGACGCGTCAGCCACTCCTCGACGGCGGTGTGGGCGTCCTCCTGCCGGGCGCCGATGCGCAGCTTTCCGTCCTGGGCGGCCCGGAGCCCCGCCCGCAGACCGGCGCGCAGTGAGCGATGGTCCGAAGGCGAGAGGAGCCCTGACGCGCGCAACCCCTCGACGTGGCCCAGGCTGCCGATCACGTCCCAGGGGAGCAGCCGCGCATCCCAGTAGCGGTCGTCGCCAACTGTATAGGCGAGCATCTGCGCGTCGGCGCCGTCGCCGGTCTGCGACCAAAGCGTCCCGGGGCGGCGCTTCACGTCAGATACTCCGCGGCGAGCCGCGCGTAGAACCCTCGCGCGGCCGTCACTTCCGACAGGGTCACCCACTCGTCGGGCGCGTGGCTGTTGCGGCTCGTGCCGGGCCCGCACTTGATGGCGTCGTGGTCCTTCAGGAACACCCAGTCGGAGCAGGTGGGGCTGCCGAAGCAGCGCGCCTCAGGCCGCACCCGCAGGGCCGCAGCAAGAAGGCGGGAGTTCGCCGGCGTCTCGCACGGAACGAGGCGGTCGGAGGTGACCACGACCTCGCTCTCGAGCGACTGCCGCAGCGCGTCGGCGATCTCGGTGTGCGACCAGGCCGGCGTGGTGCGCACATCGAGCACGGCGCGCGCCACGGGCGGCGTGACGTTGCGGCCCACCCCAGCCTCGAGCATCGTCGGCGTGATCGTGGGGTGACCGAGCACCGGGTGGACGCGCTCACGCGCCACCCCCTCCAGCGCGATCAGGTCGCGCGCCAGTCGCTGCGTCGCGTTGACGAACCCGCCGCCATTGCCCGCTGCGGCGTCCGCGTACCCGGCGTGCCGCTGGTCGCCGCGCGCGACGAGATCGACCATCATCAGGCCGCGCTGGGCGACCGCGATATCGAGGTTGGTCGGCTCGCCCACGACGGCGGCGTCGATCGAACCCGCGGACGCGGCCAGCTCGGGCATAGACGTATGGCGCGTTTCCTCGCCGTAGCCCAGCAACACGAGCAGGCGGCCGCGCGGCGGGCCACCGCGCTGCACCACGTCGTGCGCGGCCGAGAGCATCGCAACCACGGATGCCTTGGCGTCGCCCGAGCCGCGGCCGTACAGCCTGCCGTCCTCGAACACCGGGGTGAATGGATCGCGCGTCCACCCCTCGCCTGGCGGAACGACGTCCAGGTGGGAGACCAGCGCCAGGGTGGGACCGGGAGCCCGGCCCGCGATCTCGACCTTCACGCCACTGGCATCGCGCGTCACGGCCAAGCCCCAGCGGCGCGCGGCATCCTCGACCTGCCGCGCCACGGCCTCCTCGCTGCCGCTCACCGACGGCGTGGCGACGAGCTCGGCCAGGAGGGCGATCTCAGTCGGCGAGGTCGGCTTCAAGCTCCGACGTCTCCTTACGGCCGACGATCATGGTGCCGCACCCGACGCCGGTGAACACCTCGAGCAACAGCGAGTCGGGCGCGCGTCCATCGATGATGTGGGTGCGCTCCACTCCCTTGGTGGCGGCGCGGATGCACGCCTCGACCTTGGGGCGCATGCCGCCGATCAGGGCGCCGCTGGCCATGAGCTCGGCGAGATCGCCAGGGTCGGCGAAAGTGACGAGCGTAGCCGCGTCGTGCCGGTCGCGCAGCACCCCGGGCGCGCCGGTGAGGAAAATCAGCTTCTGGGCGTGGAGCGCCACGGCGAGCGCTTCGGCCACGGTATCGGCGTTGACGTTGTACACGCCGCCGTCCACGTCGCCCGCGAGGCTCGCCACCACCGGGACGAAGCGGGCGTCGAGCAATGTCTTCAGGAGGTGCGGGTCGACGCGGTCGATGTCGCCGACGTGGCCGTAGTCGATCACGCGCGTTTCCCCATCGTCATCTGTCACGGTGACGGGAGGACGGCGGTGTGCGGTGAGCAGCTCGCCGTCCACGCCGGAGATCCCCACCGCCTGGACGCGGTGCCCGCGCAGCGCCGACAGCACGGCGACGTTGAGCTGCCCCCCGTACACCATCGTCACGATCTCCAACGTCTTGTCGTCGGTGACGCGGCGTCCCGCCACCAGCTCGGGCTCGATGCCGAGGCGACGGGAGAGCAGGGTCGCCTGCGCACCGCCGCCGTGCACCACGACGATGCGGATGCCGAGCGAGGCGAGCAAAGCGAGCTGCGCCGCCACGCCATCCAGCACGTCTGCGTCGTCCAGCACCTCGCCGCCGAGCTTCACCACGAACACCCGGTCGCGATAGGCGCGCACGTAGCGCAACGCGCCCTTCAACCCCACGATCCCCCTCGCCGGCTCGATCGCCGCGGTCATGTCCGTCCTCCCATGAGTTCCAGCAGCAACGCCCGCTGGGCGTGCAGGCGGTTCTCCGCCTCGTCCACCACCACCGAATTCGGCCCGTCGAGCACCGCGTCGTCGATCTCGACGTTGCGGCGCACCGGCAGGCAGTGCATCACGATCCCGCGTCCGCCGCGGGTGGCGCGCAGCCGCTGTTCGGTCAGCCGCCACGCCCGGAACGGGGTGCGCAGCGCCCGCTCTTCCTCTGGGCGCCCGAACGCCTCGAGCGAGCCCCAGCTTTTCACATAGACGGCATCGGCGCCGGCGAGCCCCGCGTCCAGGTCGTCGCACAGCCGGGCCGAGCCTCCCGCTTCGCGGGCCAGTCGCTCGATGAGCGCCTGATCCTCGGGGTCGAGGTCGAATCCGGGCGGGCGGGTGAGCACCACCTCCATGCCGAGCTGCGCCGCGGCGAGCGCCGCGCTCGCGGGCACGGCGGTCGGGAGCGCCTTGGGGTGCCAGGCCCACACCAGCGCGAACCTCTTGCCGCGCGGATCACCGAGCCGCTCGCGCAGCGTCATCGCGTCGGCCAGCGCCTGACACGGGTGGCGGCGCGCCGACTCGAGGTTGATTACCGGCTTGTCCGAGAAGCGCGCGAAGTCTTTGATGAGGCGATCCTCGCGCTCGGCGGTCCAGTCGGTGCCCTTGGGGAAGGCGCGCACGGCGAGCGCGTCGGCATAGCGCGCCAGCACGCGGGCCGCCTCAGTGACGTGCTCGACCGTCGCACCGTCCATCACGGCGCCGGGCTCGGTCTCGAGCGCCCAGCTCCCCTTGCCGGGCTCGAGCACGAGAGCGTGGCCGCCGTGCAGGAACATGGCCGTTTCCATGCTGCTGCGGGTGCGGAGGCTCGGGTCGAGAAACACCATCGCCAGCACTTTGCGCTCGAGCCCGCCCGTGATCTCGCCGCGCTTCACGCGCGCCGCGAGCGCCAGCAGGCCATCCACCGCCTCCGGGCTCCAGTCCTCGAGGGCGAGGAAGTCGCGCGACACTAGCGCAGCACCTCGGCGAGGCCGGCGAGCAGCCGGTCGGCTTCGGCTGTGCTGAGGGTGAGCGGTGGCATGAGGCGCAGCACCGTGGGGTCACTGGCGGTACCGGTGAGGATCCGCCGCGCGAAGAGGGCCTGTTGGATGTCGGCCGCCGGCCGGCCGAGGTGGAGTCCCAGGAGCAGGCCGCGACCGCTGACCCGCGAGACGCCGAGTGCCCGCGCGCCGCGCGTGAGCCGTTCTCCGATGGCAATCGCGTTCGCGATCAGCCCTTCGCCGTCGATCACCTCGAGGGTGGCAAGCGCGGCCGCACAGACGACGGGGCCGCCACCGAAGGTGCTGCCCAGATCGCCCGTTTTGACGCCGTCGGCGAGTTTCGGACCCGCGACCACCGCGCCGATCGGCAACCCCGAGGCGAGCCCTTTGGCGAGCGTCAACGCGTCGGGCACGACCCCGTACGACTCGGCGGCGCTGAACGCGCCGCAGCGGCCCACGCCGCACTGGATCTCGTCGAAGATCAGGGCGGCGCCGCTGCGGTCGCAGGCGGCGCGCGCGGCGCGCAGGAACTCGGGGGCACAGTCCCGCGCGCCGGCGAGGCCCTGCACGGGCTCGACGATCACCGCGGCCGTGGTGTCGTCTACGGCGTGCTGCAACGCGGCGGCGTCGTCGAACGGCACCAGACGCGCGAGCGGCATCCCGGCGCCCCGCGCCCACGCCTGGTACTTCTCGCCGTCGGTGCACGCGAGCGTGGCCACGGTGCGGCCGTGCCAGCCGCCCGCGACGGCCACGACGCCGGATCGTCCCGTGGCGCGGCGCGCCAAATGCAGCGCGTTTTCGTTCGCTTCCGCTCCGGAATTGCAGAGGAAGACGCGGGCACCAGACAGCGGGCAGCGTGCCGCCAGCTCGGATGCCAGCCGCTCCCGCAGCTCCAGCGGCACCGCCGCTGAGTAGAAGAGGAGCGTTTCCGCCTGTCGCGCGATCGCCGCCACGACGTGCGGGTGACAATGTCCGGTGGATGCCACGGCATGACCGCCGTAGGCGTCGAGCCACTCGCGGCCGTCCGCGTCGATAAGCCAGGCGCCGCGGCCGCTCACGGGGCGCACCGGCATCTGTGCATAGACCGGGAGCAGGGCGTCCGCCGCTCGCTGCGGTGATGTCGTCGCCGTCAGCATGGGTACATCGCCGACAGGCGCAGCCCCGCGGTCTCGTCGAGTCCCAACGCCAGATTCATCGCCTGCACCGCCTGGCCGGCGGCGCCCTTTACCAGGTTGTCGATCGCCACGCTGACCTGCAGCTCCGTGCCGTCCTCGCTCGCGGCCGCGTGAATCAGCGCGTCATTCGTGCCGACGGCGTGGGTCAATTCGGGCGGTCGGGCGGTCAGGCGGACGAACGGGCGCCCCGCATAGGTCGAGCGGTACGAGGCCGCCACATCGCCGCCCTGTTCGAGGCGGGCGTGCAGCGTGAGGTAGATGCCGCGCACGAACGGGCCCGCGTGGGCCACGAGTCGCGGCACGGTGCCGTTCCCGCCGCCCCCCGTCCAGCGCCGCCACTGCTCGGTGATCTCGGCGTCGTGGCGGTGGCTCAGCACGCCGTAGGCGAACACGTTGTGGGCGCGCGCCGGGTGATGCGTCGTGGGCTTGGGACCGACGCCGGCGCCCGAGCTGCCGGTGATCGCGTACAGGGCCGGCGGGGCCGCGAGCGCGACGCGGGCGATCGGATACAGCGCTAGCGCGGCCGCGGTGGCGAAGCAGCCGGGGACCGCGATCGCGTGGGCGCCCTGCAGCGACTCTCCGCACACATCCGCCAGCCCATAGACGAAGCGGGACCGGAGGGCGGGCGATGCGTGGGCGCCGTAATAGCGTTCATGCAGGGCAGGGTCGCGTACGCGGAAGTCGCCAGCCAGATCCACCACGAGGCGAGGCTCGGCGGCGAAGATCTCCCCGGCCAAGCGGGAGGACTCGCCGTGCTCGAGCGCAAGAAAAACCGCATCGCACCCGCGCGCCGCCTCGCCTGGGGCGGTGTCCACGAACGCGGCCTCGCTCGAGGCGAGCGCCGGATGCACGTCGGCCAGCGGGCGGCCCGCCTGGCTGCGGCTCACGGCCACGCATTTCGTCACTTCGGGGTGCTGCGCCAGGAGCCGCAGCAGCTCACCGCCGGCGTAGCCGCCGGCGCCGATGACCGTGACCTTCACGCCGCCGCGGGGGCGGCAGACCCTGCCGCCCGTTCGGGGGAGACCGCCTCGCGCACCACCCCGACGAGCGCTGGCGCCTCGCGCAGCGCGTTGTGGGCGGGGAGGCCCAGGGCGGTGCGCACGTACTCGCGGCCGACCTCGTTGTCGGTGGCGGGTCCGCTGATCACCGTGATCGGCAGCCGGTATTCCCGGCGGTACAGCTCGGCCACGCCCCAGCAGCCGACCGGGTCGGGCGCGCACAGCACATGGGCGCCGGCCACCGCCATCAACTCCGGGTCGCGCAGGATATCCTGCACACCGTAGTCGCCCAGGATGCCGTCGCCCAGCTCCGCCACGATCACG
The DNA here is from genome assembly GCA_041485045.1 of Gemmatimonadota bacterium. GTDB lineage: Bacteria > Gemmatimonadota > Gemmatimonadetes > Gemmatimonadales > GWC2-71-9 > DASTHG01. The sequence goes on from JBGPIW010000001.1 coordinate 19,649, forward strand.
TCGGGGCGGCCGCTCGGGAGGGCGGCGAGCCGGTTGAGGATTGCCTTGGCGAGTGGGACCGTCATCCCCGCGTGCGTGCTGGCCGCGCCGGCGTCGTTGAAGGTGAGGGCGTCGGCCGCGCCTGCGTCGAGCATCGACAGGGCGTCGCGCATCAGCGACACGCCGGTGAGCTTCGCCGCGGCCACGCGCATGCCGCTGCGCGACAGCCCGCGCACCAGCTCCGTCGCGGCCACCGTCTTCCCGGCGTTCATGCAGGTGCCGGCCACGTACACCACCGGCACGATGCAGTCGAGCCGGTCGGCGGGGGGAATCGCGTGGTCGCGGATGTGGGCCGGCCGTCCGACCCGGTCACCCAGCTCGGGGAAGGCGAGCACGGCGCCCAGCACCTCCGCCGTGAATGGTGCACCGATCTCAGGGTTCGCCGACGTGCACGTTCCCAGGATGCCGCCCAGGTTCAGCACGTGAATCACATCGCCCACGGCGATCTGGTCGGGCACGACGCCCGCGTAGCCGCGCAGCGCGCGCCGCGCGCCCAGGGTGCCGGCGAGCACGTCGCCGGCGCGCAGCGAGAGCATGCGGCCGGTCCTGTCCTCGATCGTGTTGTAGGTGCTCTTGTCCTCGAGAATGCGCACCGCGAGCACGTAGCCTTCCTCGGCCACGATGGCATCGCCCACGATCACTTCACGGGGGAGCGCGGCATTCTTGGTGCTGCTCGAGATGCGGTCCAGCCGGATCCGCGTGGTCACGACCATGGTGGCTCCTGCTAGCGGGCGGCCGCGCGCGCGGCCAAGAGGGACGGGATGGCGGCGACGCGGGCGAACGCTCGCGCCTCGTCCCCGGTCCACAGCCGGGGCTCCTCGCCGTAGGTGGCGACGGCGGGATCCATCATGGAGAACGGACTGCGGACGCCGGTCACCTGAAACCGTCCCGGCGCCAGGCGGACGCGCGTCTCGCCCGTGACGCGCTGCTGCGAGCTGGCGATCAGCGCCTCGATGTCGCGCAGCGCCGGATCGAAGTACTGGCCTTCGTGCAGCCGGTCGCCGTAAAAGCGGCCGAGCTGATCCTTCCAGAACGTCTGCCAGCGCGTGAGCACCAACTTCTCCAGCTCGCGGTGCGCGTGGATCAGCACCAGCGCGGCGCCGGCCTCGAAGCCGATGCGGCCCTTGATGCCGAGCGCGGTTTCGCCGGTGTGCGTGTGGCGCCCGATCCCGTAACGCTGCGTGAGGGCGCCGAGGCGCTCGACCAAGGCGGGACCGGCGAGCGGCGCGCCGTCCAGGGTCGTGGGGAGGCCCAGATCCCAGCCGATCACGATCTCGGCCGGCGCGGGAGCGTCGGACGGCGGGTCGAGCAGCTCGGCCGGCGGACCGGTCCAGGGGTCGTGGGTCCAGCCGCCGCCCCAGGTCGTGCCCCAGAGCCCGGCGTTGACGGAGTAGGCGCCGGCCTGCGGCGGGACGGGGAGCCCGCGCGCTTCGAGCCAGGCGATCGCCTGCGGACGCGTGAGGGTGGCGTCGCGGATGGGGGTCAGGATGCGCAGATCGGGCGCGAGCACCCGGAGCGCTACGTCGAACCGGACCTGGTCGTTGCCGGCGCCGGTCGAGCCGTGGGCCACGGCGGCCGCGCCGACCTCGCGCGCGACGGCGACGAGGGAGATCGCCTGCTGGGTCCGCTCGGCGGCGACCGACAGGGGATAGACCTCGCCGCGCAGCACGTTCCCCTGGATGAGGAAGCGGACGAAGCGGTCGAACACCGGCGCTCGGCCGTCCACGGCGTGGTGGCGGACCGCGCCCACGGCCAGGGCCTGCGCGCGAATGCGTGCGCGGTCGGCGTCCGAGGCCCCGCCGGTATCGACCCAGACGGTGTGCACCGTCCAGCCGTCGGCGGCGAGCTTGGCGGCGCAGTAGGACGTGTCGAGGCCGCCCGAGAAGGCGAGGACCAGCGGTCCGCTGTCGTTCTGCATAGTGCATAATTATGCGAATCCGCGCGGCGGAAGGCAAGGGGTGGATCGGGGAGGATGGTGGCGGTGGATCTGGAGGGTAGGTTAGCTCGATGACGAACGACCGCCCCACCGCTCTGGGCAACCTGCAGATCGCCGTGATGGCGTTCGAGCGTCAGCTCGGCGCGCTGGAAGAAGTCCCGTCGTCGGGCTTGGAGGAGCTGAAGGGGGCGGTGGACGACGTCCGGATGCGGATCTGGAGCGTCCTCATGGCCGCGAATTCGAAGGACTACCGGGGCTTCCTCGAGCGGTTCCGGCTGCGGCGCGCCGCGGAATCGCTGCAGGCCCTGGCGGCGGACGTGGATGCGGGGGTGCTCCACCTCGGCCACCGCGAGGCGACAGATCTCGCCGACGCGGTGCAGGAGGTCGAGAAGCGGTTGCGGAAGACTCTCAAAGTGCTGTGAAGGATAGAACCCTTCACCATCCTCCCTAGCGCCCCCACATTTTCGGCATCAGCCTCCACAGCCACACACCGCTCACCACGAACACGGCCAGCCACATGATCGCTTGGGGCGTTCGTCCGTAGAGCGCACTCCCCGTTCCGAACAGTCCGGCATAGATGAACGCGCAGCCGAGCACCCACCCGAGCAGTGACTGGGGCAGGCTGTCCGGCGAGGGCGCGAGGCCAGTCTCGCGGCGGATCGACTCCCATCCTGGTCCGGCTGGTCGCACCAACTTGTAGAACGTGAGCAGCGTTCCCCGATCGGTGGGCGGCGCGAGATAGGCAACCGTAACCCACACCAGCGTGGTGGCGGCGACGGTGAGGATGAGGGAGATGTGCCCGGGCACGGGGTGTCCCGCTTTGGCGGCGATCGCGAACCCGATCGCGACCACGAACGAGCTGACCATCGCGGCCACTTCACTCCAGGCGTTGACGCGCCACCAGAACCAACGCAGCAAATAGATGAGCCCGGTTCCCGCGCCCACTGAAAGGATCAGGTCGAACGCCTGTTTGGCCGTTCCCAGAGCATAGGTGACGAGCGCCGCGATGACCATCAGCAATGCCGTCGTGGCCCGCCCCACGAACACGTAATGCTTTTCGGTCGCACCCTTGTTCAGGAAGCGACGGTAGAAGTCGTGGACGAGGTAGGAGGTGCCCCAGTTGAGATGCGTCTCGATCGTCGAGCGATACGAGGCGAGCATTCCGGCGATCATGAACCCCAGAAACGGAGCCGGGAGAAACCGATACATCGCCGGGTACGCCATATCGTTGCCGATGAGGCTGCGATCGATATACGGATAGGCGCGTGCGATGTCGGCGAGCTGCGGGTACACCACCGTGGACGCCAATGCCACCAGGATCCACGGCCACGGCCGCAATGCGTAGTGCATCACATTGAAGATCATGGTGCCGACTACGGCATCCTTTTCGGTGCGCGAGGCGAGCATGCGCTGCGCGATGTAGCTCCCTCCGCCGGGCTCCGCCCCGGGATACCAAACCGACCACCACTGGATGGTCAATGGAATAATCAACACGGAAAGCGCGAGCCCCCAGTCGCCGAAATCGGGGATCAGCCGCAGCTTCTTGGGATCGATCTGGGCGATCAGCCCGGAGATGCCACCGACTTCCGGTTGTTTCAGGGCGAAGTAGGCGAGCGCGAAGGTCGCCGTCATGGTGATGCCGAATTGGATCGAGTCGGTGACCAGCACGCCCCACAGACCGGACACGGACGCGAAGAACACCGTGACAACGCCCATCAACAGCAGCGTCTTCTCCATGGGCCAGCCGAGCACGATGTTGGCGATCTTCGCCGCGGCGAGGTTTACTGTCGCCATGATTACGCAATTGAAGAACAGGCCGAGGTAGACCGCCCGGAAGCCGCGGACGAAGGTCGCGGCTTTTCCCGAGTAGCGCAGCTCGTAGAACTCGAGATCGGTCAGCACGCCCGAGCGGCGCCAGAGGCGGGCATAAAAGAACACGGTCAGCATGCCGGTCAGGAGGAACGACCACCACAACCAGTTCTCCGCCACGCCACTCTCGCGCACCATGTTGGTGACGAGATTCGGGGTGTCGGTCGAGAAGGTCGTGGCCACCATCGACACGCCGACCAGCCACCAAGGGGCGGCCCGACCCGACGCGAAGAACTCGGTGGTGTTCTTGCTCGCCCGTCGGAAGAAAAAGAGTGCGGGCAAGAACGACACCGCGATCGAGATAACGACGACGGTCCAGTCAGCGCTCGTTATGTGCATGGGAGCTCGGAGTCCGGAGTGGAAACGGGTTGCGCTAAGATAGGGACGGGCGAGGATGCCGCAACAGACCTTATATTCACCCGATGCGCGCATCGGCCTCCTACCCAATCGTCCTCGCCTGTCTCGCCGCACGGCTCTCCGCCCAGCAGCCGGCCACCCTCAACTTGATGCCGGTTCCAAAGGCGGTCACCCTCGGGGAGGGGCGCCTGCGGCTCGACTCGAGCTTCACCGCCACCCTCACGAGGTTCCACGACGCCCGGCTCGAACGGGCGGTGGCGCGCACGATGGGGCGGCTCGCCCGCCGCACGGCGCTCACCCTCGTGCCCACTCCGGTGCCAGACTCCACCGCGCGGCTTGCAATCACCACCGCGGCTGCGGGGCAGGTCGTCCAGACCGAAACCGAGGACGAGTCGTACACGCTGGACGTGGCCCCGACGGGAGCGTTGTTGGCCGCCCCGACGGTTGTTGGCGCTCTCCGCGGTCTCGAGACGCTGCTGCAGCTCGTCGCGTCGGACAGCGCGGGGTTCTACCTCCCGGGGGTCCACATCGAGGACGCACCGCGCTTCCCATGGCGCGGGCTGCTGGTGGACGCCGGCCGTCACTTCGAGCCGGTCGAGGTGATCGAGCGCACGCTCGACGGCATGGCCGCGGTGAAGCTGAACGTGCTGCACTGGCACCTGTCGGAGGACCAGGGGTTCCGCGTCGAAAGTCTGCGCTATCCTCTGCTTCAAAAGAAGGGCTCGGACGGGCTCTATTATACGCAGGCGCAGATCCGCGAAGTGGTGGCCTACGCGCGCGATCGCGGCATCCGCGTCGTGCCCGAGTTCGACATGCCGGGCCATGCGTCGTCCTGGTTCGTCGGGTACCCGCGTTTCGCCAGCGGCTCCGGCCCGTACGAAATCCAGCGGACCTGGGGGGTGTTCGACCCGACTTTCGACCCGACCCGCGAATCGGTCTACGCCTTCATCGACCGCTTCATCGGGGAGATGGCCCCGCTCTTCCCCGACCCCTACTGGCACATCGGCGGCGACGAGGTGAACGGCGTGGAATGGGACGCCAACCCCCGCATCCGGTCGTTCATGCGGCTGCACCACCTGGCCGACAACGCGGCGCTGCAGGCGTACTTCAATCAGCGGCTGACGCGCATCCTGACGCTGCGCGGCAAGCGGCTGGTGGGCTGGGACGAGATACTGAACCCGGACCTTCCCGCGACGGCCGTCGTGCAGTCGTGGCGCGGGCTCCAATACCTCCCCTCCACCGTGCGGGCGGGGCACCGCGCGATCCTCTCGGCGCCGTACTACCTCGACCACATGGACTCCGCCGAGGACCACTATCTGGACCCGCTGCCCGACTCGCTCGGCCTATCCCCGGAAGATGCGGCGCGGGTCCTCGGGGGCGAGGCGTGCATGTGGGGGGAGCACGTCGGACCCGAGACGATCGACTCGCGGATCTGGCCGCGGCTCGCGGCGGTGGCGGAGAAGTTGTGGTCGCCCGCAGCGGTGCGCGACGTCCACGACATGTACCGGCGCCTCGCCGTGACGAGCCTGCGTCTGGAGGAGCTGGGGCTGTCGCACACGCTGCACACCGAGCGCATGGTGCGGCGCGCCATCGGCAACGGCCCGGATTTCCAGGTCCTGATGGCCCTGCTCGAGGTGTCGCAGCCCGTGAGGTTCGGCCAGCGCCAGCGGCTCGAGCCGATGACGCAGGCCACCCCGTTGACGCGGTTGGTGGATGCCGCGCGACCCGATCCGCCGGCCCGCTGGAGCTCACTCACCTTCATCGAGCGGCTCCTGGCCGACAGCGGCCGCACACCGGCGATCGCAGACACGCTGCGCGCTGAATTCCAGCAGTGGCGGGCGTTGGCGCCGGCGGTCCATGCCGCGGCCGTGCGCGCCCCGTTGGCGGGGGACGCTGTGCCCGCCGCGGAGGCTCTGGGACGGGTGGCGGATATCGGGTTGGCCGCCCTCGATCGCGTGCAGGGACGCACGCCCGCGACCGCGGCGTGGCAGGACTCCGCCCGCGCGGTGCTCGACAGCGCGACCGGACCGCAGGGCCTGCTGCGCCTCGTGGTGGTGGACGCCGTGCGGTGGTTGGTGGAGGTCGCGCCGGTCAGGCGCTAATCGCGGAGTCTCGCCTACGGATATCCGCCTGAGAACTCCAAGGAGGCGTGACCAAAGGGTACGCGGCCGACCCTGCCGCTTCCCCCTCTCCGCCACGAACCTTGTGGAGTTCGCAGGCCCGTCGGGCAAACATCAGGGCAAAACCCCTTGAAAGTCCCGTGCCATGGTAGGTTAGGCGTGCGCCGCGGACCTTCAATCCGCGGTCCGCCACGAGCCGAAATTCAGGCGGCAATGCGCATACCCAAGAAGTCATCGTCTTCGTTTATCCCGAGGAGCGCTCGCACCTACGAATGACCCTTGAGCCTAGGGAGTCTTTGAGCACAAATGGCGCGCTGATCTCACTGGTTCTAGGCGTGAGTTGTTCGCTCACTTTTGGGGGGAATTAGCCGCCACGCGCCTAGCCACGGGTGGCTCTTCCGCACACACTTGGAAAATCCTGTCGGGTGATCTTCTCTTCAGGTACACTCGGGTGTTCGGGATAGGCAAAAGAAGGGGGCGGACTAGCCCGCCCCCTTCTCCGAACCGACCGGTCGGCCTAGAACAGACCGGAGCTACGAGCGGCCGAACAGACCGGTCAGCCTTAGTTCCTTGCGGCGATCTTGTGGAAGGTCGAGTTCGAAACCTCGTAGGCCTCAACCTTCGGCGTTCCCTCAACCACCTTCGTCAGGCTCTTCAGCACCTGCGGATAGATGTCGCGGCTATAGGTGTCCGCGTTCTCTTTGCTATCCCACAGACTGATCGCTACCGCTTCGGCGCGGTCCGGGGCGACAAACGAAATCTCGTCCCTGAATCCGTTCTGTTTCCGAAGCAGGGGCAGGACGTCCTTCTCCAGCGTCTGGGTAAACTCACCGGCCGTGTTGGCCTTCAGATGCAGGGACACATTGCGTGCGTACATAGCGACCTCCTTGGTGGTGGCTCAACTCAACTATGGACTTCAGTTAACTACTGTAGTTGACACTTCCTCAACTTCTTCAACATATGCTAGTGTACTGTACTTGTCAAGTATATCCGGCAAACTGCCGTATCGTTCTCGGGCGATTAACTTTCTATGGTTAAAGAGCAAAGTCGCCCCTATCAGGAATCGTAAGGTAGACGAGGCTACCGTGCCCTGCGCCGCGTTCGCAGCCGGCTGGTCATCCTCCGCGCCGAGGCGCTGGTCCGATGAGCAACATCTATGGCTGGCCCGACGAGCTGGTGGCGACCATCAGGCGATAGGGGTGGGGATGCACCTTTCACCGCTGCGCAGCCTACTCGCTGTCCGTTAGACGGCGCCTCAACCTCCCATCCATGCCCGACCTTCTCGAACGTTTACAGAGCTGGTATCACCTCATGGTGACGGCGACTGGGAGCACGACGCCAGCGTAACCATCGAGACACTAACCACCTTCTTGGAATGGGCAGAGAAGTAGGGCCGGGGTCAAAACGCGCGTCGTCGAACAAGCGCGTGAGCTGGCGGCGCATAGATTAGGGAATGGATTGATCTTTCCGCGCGGCGCAGCTCAAGCGCCGTCCGTTAGGCATCCGCATCCACGATGCCTCTCTCGGCGGCGGCCAGGGAACGCGCGGTGATCGTCGAAGCATTCCCGGTCTGCGGAGGGCGTTATGGGTGACGTGCTGCTGGCCATCCTCGCCGGCGTCGGCCTCTACCTCTTCTCCGGCCTGCGGGTGCTGCGCGAGTACGAGCGCGCGGTCTACTTTTTCCTCGGCCGCTCGTGGGGTTCCAAGGGGCCGGGGCTGATCTATCTGCCGACGCTGTTCGCGCAGATGCAGAAGGTCAGCCTGCGCGTGATGGCGGTCGACATCCCGCCGCAAGACGTGATCACCCGGGACAACATTTCGATCAAGGTGAACGCCGTCCTCTACATGCGGGTGCAGGATCCGGTGAAGGCGGTGCTCGGCGTGGAGAACTACCTCTACGCCACGAGTCAGCTCGCCCAGACCACGCTGCGATCGATGCTGGGCGAGACGGAACTCGACGAGCTGCTTGCCAACCGCGAGAAGATCAACGCCATCCTGAGGCAGATCATTGACCAACGCACCGCGGACTGGGGGATCGAGGTCTCGGCGGTCGAAGTGAAGGACGTGGACCTGCCCCCCGAAATGAAGCGCGCCATGGCGCGCCAGGCGGAGGCCGAGCGCGAGCGGCGCGCCAAGATCATCAACGCCGAAGGCGAGTTCCAGGCGTCGGAGAAGCTGGCGCTGGCGGCCGCCGTGATCGGCCGCGAGCCGGCGGCGATCCAGCTGCGCTACCTCCAGACCGTGACCGAGATCGCCTCCGAGAACAACTCGACCACGATTTTCCCGATTCCGATCGACCTCTTCAAGGGCCTGCTCGACGCCGTCGGCCGGCGGGGCGACAGCACCGTGCCCGCCCTGCCGGTGCGAGGGTCGGGCGAGGCGCTGCCCCCGGTCCCCGACAAGGACAAGGTGCCGGCGTAGACATGGCGGGCGAGCTGATCAGCTAGGAAGCGCTCGGCCGGATCATCCCGGCCGCCCGCCGGGCGGTTATCAATTCAATTCGGGTTAGACTGAATCGATAGACCGCGCAGAGAGCGCCGGAAATGGTGCCGCCTATCTCGGGATGCAGCAGGCCGCGACTAAAGCGCGTTCCGTGAGGCTGACCGGGGCACTACGCAGTTCAATTTTCTGGCGGGTGAATCCAGATGGGGCCGGCCCGGACCTCAGTACTTCGGTCGAGACGCAGGGAGTGCTGGCGGAGGAAGGCCAGAAGCGCCTGCACTGCGGTCTCGCTGGCAAGCTCGGGATGGCCAAAAACGGCGACCTCGATAGTCGATCCGGCTGGCACTTTGCCGTCGAGGATGCCCTGCTTCAGCTCCGGGATGGAGCGGTAATCACTCGGTGTTCTACTCCGGCTAGGAGTCATGGCCCAAGACATTCCCCTCACCCGCTCCGAAGCTTCATGTCATGCTCGGCGGAGTCGTGGTGCGAGGTCTTCGTCCCCGTTGGCTCCCTGAGCGCCTCACCCGATGTGGCCGCGTCCTCGCTGGGCGATGAGTTGCTCCAAGTGTCCCCAGATCTCGGGCCTGATGCTGTCCGCCAGCTCCTCGTTCTTCTCACCGAGCATCACGGCGATTGCGCTCGTGTCGAGGCCGGCGATGCGGCACTCCTCGATCACGCCGGTGAAGTGAATCCGGGCCTCCCGGATCATCGGACCGAACAGCCTCGCCCCGTCGCCGCGTACTCCCAGCGCCAGGGCGAGCAGATAGAGGTCTCGGGCGCCGTCAAGGCGGTCCGCAAGGTATTCCCGGGCCCCGTGTGACCCCTCCTGTGGGTGCGGGCGCACTGGGTCGCCGTGATAGTGCTCGTGCCGAGCCAAGGGGTTCGAGCCCTTCTTGTAGACCTTCTTCGTGCCACGATGGTCCTTGCTCTTCCCCTTGTCTCGAGCCATTGCCGTCCCCCGTCTCACGATGGGGCTGCGATGGGCCCCGTCCTTTGCAGCAGCGCTACGCCGCGTAGGTCAGGGCGTCCTGAACCTTTCGGACGCCCGGGGTGGCCCAGGCCGCCCGCATCACCTCTTCGCGCTCTGCCCATGAGTGGATCGTGCCACGGAGCGTGACGCCGCCACCTTCCGCAGTGTCCACCGTGATTCGCTGGGCATCAGTCTCCGCACTCCGCGTGAGCGCTGCCTTGATGTGTTGCTTCACATCGATCGATCTCCCCGAGGAGGGAGTGACGGCGATCTGATTGGTGACTCCTTTGACCCCGACGAGGTAGCGAACGGCCCCATCCGCGGCCGCACGTTGATACTGCCAATCCACTGTGCCTTCGAGGGTGATCCATCCGTCGCGAACCGAGGTCTTGATAGTGCGTTCGGGCACCTCGACGTCCCAGCGCAGCGCGTCGGCCACAGCCTTCGCGAGGTCTGCGTCGCTGCGGGCGTGCAGGTCGGGCAGGGACACATCCATGTGTTCCACGACAACGTTGACGCCGCTCACGCGTTCCGCGTCATGGTAGGCCGCGAGCTTCGCGGCATACGTCGGCGCGGATCCACTCAGCGTGACCACCCCGCCTTTCGCCGAGACGGCGATTGCCTTCACGTCCACTCTCGGATCGAACGCCAATTCGTCCCTGACGTCCCGCTCCAGGTCCTTATCGCTTTTGGGCTGCCACATACCCCAGCTCCTTTCCGCAGGCCTGCACACCGAGATCCTCATGAATCGGAACCCTCGCGTGCTCCTAACAATTAGAACTCAGCGGGGATGAAAAAAACAGTAACCCGGGATGAGAGATCGGCGGTCGCATAAGATGCAAGAAACCGGGTGTAGTTGGGCCGACAACTGTCGTGCGGCAAACAAGCAGGAAAAATCGCCTAAGATCTGGCCCCAGACTGGCAACTCGCGGTGGATATCCCATAACCCGTCAATCCAGCACCGGACGTCCGATTAATGCTCCGCGACCCGGGAGACGATGCTCTACTCGCCTGAGCAGATCTCTATGGTGACGCTGTCCCCTTCGTAGAACCTCCTCATCGCCGCCGATCAAGAGCCAGCGGGCAACGATCACCGGGCCCAGGAACCCGAGCCGTGCGCCGGTCCATGTCGTCCTTGCCTCCTGCAGCGAGAGAGCCTCGCGCAACCTCACGAGCCTACGGCGTGCTGAAATGCAGCGGGTCCCGCAAGCTCTGCAGCTCCCGGTAGTAGTAGAGGGCCGTGGGCCGCTTGTGCCTGAACTTCAGCTGCTTGAGGAGCTCGACTTCCTCCGGGGTCGCGGTGCCGCTGAGGGAAGGATTCTGAAGGAATTCCTGGAGCCCCGGCTCTTCGCTGACGGGCTGTTCGGTTTCCCGCTCGACAAACTCGAATCGCTTCGCCTGCCCTGGGACGACGCTGTGGTTCAAGACAACCTCCAGACCGAACGTCGCGAGGTCAATGTCCCAGGATTCAATCAGCGGATCTAAGAACGAGACGCAGTTCTCAGCGGACACGTGAAAGATGTCCGTATCGAGGAACTCGAGCACGATGACCCGCATCTCCTCATAGCTGCGACCGCTGAGTTGGGCCACCATGCGGAGCCAGTAGTCATTCCCGAGTTCGTCTTTCGCCACGCGCTTGACCACGTTCAGCAGCGTACGGGTGACGAGGCGTTCGAGCTCGCCGAAGGGCTGCTTTTCAAAAATCGCGCGGATGTGTTTTTCCTTCTCACGATTGGACTTGCGCAGGATCAACTCACGAAATTCGTGATACAGGGGTACGGGTGCCTCCCCCAATTCCCGCTTTAATTCTTCCTTGCGCTGGAGATCCGCCAGTTTGGCCAGTTCCCCGCTCGGAAGCTTCAAGAACTTGTCCATGCGGCCATAGATGTCGGTGCGGCTAGGCGCGGGAGGCGCCTTTTTCCGCGTCAGTAACTGAGAGATGTAGGAGTCGGTCACGCGGGCGGCGCGGGCGAGATCCTGCTGCTCCAACCCCAATTCCTCCAGCCGGTGCCGGATCACCAATGGGACGTCCACGGGGTTCCTCCTGGGCCGAGTTGACTCCTTGACCATACCGTTAATCATTTAACCGTACTATGTTAATCATTTGTGGCAAAACTTGCAAGGTGAATGGTTCACTTGACAAGTCAAGTACACCAATATATGCTCACCAATCAGCAAACTGCTAATAGTTAACTGAGATCCGCCGTTAAGTCACTTGTGCGGTTTTCCTTCAGTGTGGAGGCGGAGCATCATGGTCACTGCGACGAAGAGCAGACTGAAGATCTTCCCGCTCGCCGATCGGGTAGCCATCCGGCCGACGGAAGAGACCGAGGAGATGAAGGGTGGTCTCTACATCCCGGACACGGCCAAGGAGAAGCCGATCCAGGGTGAGGTCATCGCCGTCGGGCCCGGCCGGATGGAAAAGGGGCAGCGGGTCCCGATGGAGCTGAAGGGGGGGGACCGGGTTGTCTACGGGAAGTACGCCGGCTCGCAAGTCGAGCTGGGAGACGAAGAGATCATCCTGATCAAAGAAGCCGACGTCATCGCCAAGCTCAGCTGAGCGGAGAGAGGAATAGATGCCTGCCAAGTATCTCGAATTCAGCACCGAGGCTCGCTCGCGCCTGAAGCGGGGGGTCGACCAACTGGCCGAAGCGGTGAAGGTCACGCTCGGTCCCAAGGGCCGCAATGTCGTCATCGACAAGAAATTCGGCAATCCGACCGTCACGAAGGACGGCGTCACCGTCGCCAAGGAAATCGAGCTGGAAGACGAGATCGAGAACATGGGCGCCCAGATGGTGAAAGAAGTGGCGACCAAGACTTCGGATCTCGCCGGCGATGGGACCACCACGGCGACCGTGCTCGCGCAGGCACTCTTCCGCGAGGGGCTGAAGTCGGTCACCGCGGGCGCCAACCCGATGTCCTTGAAACGCGGCATCGACAAGGCGGTCCTCTTGGTGGTGGAGGAGCTGAAACGGATCTCCGTGCCCACCAAGGGCCGCAAGGAGATCGCGCAGGTCGGCGCCATTTCCGCCAACGGCGACAAGGAGATCGGCGACAAAATCGCTGACGCGATGGACAAGGTCGGCAAGGACGGCGTGATCACGGTCGAGGAGGCGAAGGGCCTCGAGACCACGCTGGAGACGGTCGACGGGATGCAGTTCGACCGCGGCTACCTCTCCCCCTATTTCATCACCGATCCCGAGAAGATGGAAGTCGTGCTCGAGGACGCC
>JBGPIW010000002.1:0-26341 GCA_041485045.1 Gemmatimonadota bacterium
ACACCTTCGCCGTCGCCCGATTGACAAGCCCCGGGTCGCGGGCATCTTTGTCCGCGTCCCTGTTGAACCTCTTCGCGGGTCTTCATGCCATGCCGACCGTTTTCCGGAGCCTATCCATGAAACGCTTGTTGTGGTCCGTCGCAGTATTTGGCGCCCTCGTTGTTCTCCCTGCAGGCAGCCCGCTCGCCGCGCAGGGCGTTACGACCGCGGCCGTGATCGGCCGCCTCACCGACGAGGCTGGCGGCCCCGTGGCGCAGGCGTCGGTCTCGCTGCTCAACGCGTCGACCGGGCAGTCGTGGTTGACCCGTGCCGGCGGGGACGGACGGTTCGCGTTCGAGAACGTGACGGTTGGCGGCCCCTATGCCGTGGACGTGCGGGCGATCGGCTTCGAGCCGGTCCACTTCGAAGGGCTCTTTCTGCGCCTGGGCCAGCGCTACACGTTCGATCGCGCAATGAAGCGGGCGGCCGTCGAGGTCGCCGGCGTGACTGTCGAAGGGCAGGCGAGTCCGCTGCTCTCGGTGGCGCGCACCGGCGCCCAGACCTTCGTGGGTGAGTCCCTGATCACGCGGCTGCCCACCCTGGGCCGGAATTTCACCGATTTCATCAACGTGGTCCCGCAGGTCGTCACCGCCGGTGTGCCGGGCGCGAGCGTCGGCGGCCAGAACAACCGGTTCAACAACATTCAGGTCGACGGCGGCGTGAACAACGACGTCTTCGGCCTCGCCGCCTCCGGCACGCCCGGCGGACAGGCGAACGCGCACCCGATCTCCGTCGAAGCGATCAAGGAATACCAGGTCCTGATCGCGCCATTCGATGCCCGGCAAGGGAGCTTCGCCGGCGGGTTGATCAACGCCGTCACGAAGTCGGGGACCAACCGGTGGGGCGGGTCGGCCTGGGGGTACTTCCAGGGGCAGGCGCTCGTGGGGCCGAACCTGGGCGGCCACAACGCGGGCGTCTTCCACCAGGATCAGTACGGATTCAACGTCGGCGGCCCGATCGTGCGTGATCGGCTGCTGCTCTTCGGTTCCGTGGACGTGCAGGCGCGCGGCGCGCCCTTTGCGGGCCTGTCGATCGGCACCGACACTACCGGCGGCCTGGATTCGGTGGGCACTGGGGTCCGGGTGACGACGGCGACCCGGGTCGCCGAAATCCTGAAGACACAGTACAACATCGCTGCGGGCACCTTCGCAGCGCCGACGATCGGCAACCCAGACAAGAACATCTTCGGGAAGTTGAACCTCCAGCTGGCCCAGAACAGCCAAGTCGAGCTGTCGTACAACTACGTCAACGCGAGCCAGGACAACCTGGTCCACTCGTCCACCGCGACAGGCTTCCGCGACGGGTATCAGCTGTCCAACAGCGGCTACCTCTTCACGACCAAGACCAACACCGCGCGGGGGAAGTGGACGGTGCAGGCGGGGCGGCTGTCGAACGAGTTGATCGCCGGCTACCAGCGCATCCGCGACAACCGCGATCTGCCGAACCGGGTGCCCCTGATCTTCGTCGGCGGCGACCGGCCGTTCACCGGGGCGGTCCCGAGCACCAACATCGCGGCCGGCGCCGAGCGGTTTTCGCACGACAATTTGCTGAACCAAGACATCCTGGAGCTGACCGACAACCTGACGTTCTCGAGCGGCCGGCACGCGTTCACGATCGGCACGCACAACGAGTTCTTCCACTTCTTGAATCACTTCTTCCCAGCGTCGCTCGGCGTCTGGAGCTTCCGCGACACCACCGCGCTCAAGGCTGGGACGCCGTTCCGCTATGAGATCGCCCTGCCGCTGCGGCCCGGTGGTCCGACCGCCGACTTCAAGGTGCAGCAGCTCGGTGGGTACGTGCAGGACCGGTGGGCCGCGACGCCGCGCCTCTCGCTCACGCTGGCTTTGCGCGCCGACATCCCCGTGCAGAAAGCGCCGACCCTCAACCAGACCCTGCTCGACACGCTCGGCATCAACACCGGCGACTTCCCGAGCGGCAACATCCTCTGGTCGCCGCGCCTCGGCTTCAATTACGATCTGTCGGGTGACGGACTGACGCGGCTGCGCGGTGGCGCAGGGATCTTCAGCGGCCGCCCGCCGTATGTCTGGCTCTCCAACGCCTACGGCAACACGGGCCGCGAGCAGGCAACCCTCATCTGCGACGGCGCGACCTCGGGGGCCACGACGGACACCGTCCCGGCCTTCACCACCGACCCCGCCGCCCAGCCGAACCATTGTGGCGTGGGAGGCGCCGGGGTGTCCGCGGCGGCCGCGTCGGTCGTGTTTTTCGACCCCACGTTCAAATTTCCGCAGAATCTGAAGCTGTCGCTGGGAATGGATCACCAGCTCCCGTTCGGGATCGTCGGGACGTTCGACTTCCTCTATACGAAGTCCGTCAACCAGTTCTACCTGTCGGACGTGAACCTGCAGGGTGTTCAGGGCACGGTGTCGGGCGAAGCCGGCCGGATCCTCTACGGCACGATCAACCTCGCTACGGGGGCAACCGCGCCGGTCCGCAAGAGCACCGCGTTCCGGGACGTGATTCGCCACCGCAACGAGGGCCAGGACCGCGCCTTCCAGATCACAGGCCAGCTCGAAAAGCGGTTTTCGAACCACATGCAGTTCATCGTGGGCTACACGTACAGCCACGTCGAAGATCTGTTTACGCTGACGTCGAGCATCGCCAGCTCCAACTACCGGTTCACCACACTCGACGGCACCATCGAGAGCCGTAACCTGCGCCGCTCGGCGTTCGACATCCCCCACAAGATCTCGGTAACCGGCGTATTCGCCCTGCCGGCGACCTTCGAGTTGTCGCTCGTCTACGTCGGCCAGTCGGGCTCACCCTACGCCTGGGTCACGCAAAACGATGTCAACGGCGACGGATTCGGCGGGAACGATCCGGTATACGTGCCGCGTGACAACAACGACATCAGCCTGGTGGTGCCGGGGGATACCGTCGCGCTGAACACCATCATCAACAGCGAGGACTGCCTCAAGAGCGCGCGCGGGTCACTGATCAAGCGGAATTCCTGCCGCAATCCGTGGATCAACATCCTGAACGCGCGCATCACAAAGGTACTGCCGTCGATCAGCGGCCACCGCATCGAGCTGTCGGCCGACATTTTCAACCTGCTACACCTGATGAACCACGATTGGGGCGTGATCCGGTCCACCTCCGACTTCGAGGAGGCGAATCTGCTCAACCCTGGCGGATTCGACGTCGTGAACCAGCGGTACCGCTACCGGCTCGCATTCTCCCCCAGCCAGTTGAAGCGCCCCAGCGCCACAGCGCAGCAATGGCGCGTGCAGCTGGGCATGAAGTACTTGTTCTAAATAGGTTGGTGGAGGTTGTGGAGGATGGTGAAGGTCGGGTGCTGGATCACCCTTCACCATCCTCCACCAACCTCCACGTAGTTTCTAAGTTTGCGCCTTTCTCAACAGCCACACCGCGCCGACGCCTGCCAGCATGTTGGGGAGCCAGGCGGCCAGCGTCGGCGGCAGTAGGCCCCCGCCCCCGACCGCCCGCGACAACTGCATCAGCAGGAGAAACAGGAACGTGGTCGCGAGGCTCACCGCCACGCCCCAGGCTGCTCCGCTGCGCGGGTTGGTGATCGCGAGCGGCGCCCCGAACAACGCGATGATAATGCATGTGAAGGGGATGGCCACCTTCAACGCGCGGTCCACCGCCAGCTTGCGCGTATCCGAGCCCGAGCGCGCCAGCGCATCGATGTAACGTCCCAGCTCGGCGTAGCCCATCTCCTCGGGCGCCTTGGGCTCGGCCAGCAGGTCTTCGGGCGACTCGTGCAGGATGCGTGCGCGCAGCGTTCGGAACTCGAAGGCGCGCTCGACGCCGCGGCCCAGGAGGTAGCGCACCCGGCCGTCCTGCAGCGTCCAACCGCCGACTCGCCCGTACCGCGCCCGCCGGGCCGTCACCACGATGGTGGGATACTCGGGGCCGGTGCCGCCGCGCTCCAGGATCAAGTCGTTCATATCGCGGGTGCCGATCTGGAGGTTGCGGATCGCGTACACCCAGCCGCCGTCGGCGCGGTACACGAAGTTGGTGCGTGACCCGGTCCGGACCGCCTTCTCCCCCAGTAGCTCCGCTTTGCGGGCCGCGCCGATCGGCACGAGTTCGCTGATGCCTACCCCGGCCACACACGCCGCCACCGCTGCGAGGAAGATCGGCAGGACCAGCCGATGAAACGAGATCCCCGACGCCTTGGCCGCGGTCAGCTCGGAATGCCGCCCCATCGTCCCGACGGTGAATACGGTGGCGAAGAGCACCGCCGCCGGCAGCACCAGGAACATCGTATCCGGCATGCCGTACAGGTACGCCAGGGCGACGTGCGCCTTGGTCAACCCCCGCGCCAGATAGCGGTCCAGCTTGTCGGTCAGATCGATGACGATCACGAGCAGCGGGAAGCCGAACATCACGACGAGAAACACCAGCGCCCATTGCCGCAGGACGTAGCGATCGAGTGTCCGCATCAGATGCGCGCCCGGCGCCGGAACAACCCGACGACGGCCTCCTTGAGATCGGACCAGCCGCCGCCGCGGGCCGTCGGGCTCGCCCGGCGCATCACCCACAACCCCGCCAGGCCGAACGCGCCGAACAGCAGGTTGGGTCCCCACATGGAAATGAAGGGGGAGACGATCAGCCGATCGCCCAAGTCCTCTCCCCCGATCAAGCCGACGTAATAGATCGCGAACACGAAGACGCTGGTGCCGATCACCAGCCCCGCCCCGCCGCGCGGAAAGCGCAGCGCCACCGGCACGCCGAGCAGGGCGAACACGAAGCAGGCGACCGCGATGGCCAGTTTCTTGTGGATCTCTACGAGGTACACCGCCGCCCGGCGTCGCGCCCCGTCCACGCGGTCGTCCTCGCCGGACGTCCCACCGGGGGTGATGAGGGGAATCTGCGGCACGACCTGCGCCGGTGTCGCCGGCACCTGGACGGCGACCCTCGGGAACGGCGTTTGTGCTTCCGCTTCAGCCGGCAGCAGCCAGCGCGTGAGCCTGCCGAGGAGGCGGCAGTACGGGCCGCCCGTCGTGTCCCGGGCGGGGGACTGCGATCCCAATGCGGGCGCGAGGCCGGCGAGCCGGCGCAGATCCCGCTGCACCGTCGCCTCCGCGTCCGTGCGGGCCGCACGGGCGTCGTTCCGCGCCGCCTCCACGACCTGCGTCATTTCGCAGACCGTCATCTCCCGGTCGCCCCGGTAAGTGTCCTCTTCGGTGCGCACCAGCTGATTGGAGACGTTGCGCACGCGGACGAGGTTCGTATGGAAAAAGGTGCGGTTGAACTGGGCTTCCTCCCCCCGCCGCAGTTCCTGGATGTCGCCGTCCACGAGGGTCAGGTACAAATCGGTCTGGCCGGGGGTATAACCCATGTGCCCGCTGTCGGCCGTGATGATGCGGCGGCGGTCGGCATCGCCCAGATCGTAAATCGTCACGTCGCGCAGCCGGTTGGTGGCCGGGTCGATCCGCGCCGCCCGCAGAAAGAACTGGCCCGGGACGACCTCGTTGATCACCTGCTCCTTCAGGGCGAGGGACGGCTTCTTCCGCTGGATGTCCACCAGCAGCGTGCGGAGGCGGTGATTCGACCGCGGCAGCAGCTGATCGTTCCACAGGAACGCGAGCACCGCCACCACCGCGGCCCCGAGCAGCACGGGCCGCGCGATGCGGCTCACGCTGATGCCGTTCGCGGTCATCGCGGTGATCTCGCTGTCGGCGGCCAGGCGACTCATGGTGTGCAGCACGGCGACGAGCACGGCCATCGGCAGCGTCATCGCGATGATGAACGGCACGCTCAGCAGGAACACTTCCATGATGACGCCGGCCGGCAGTCCCTTCCCGACGAGATTGCCGAGCTGCTTGGCGATCTGATTGAGCAGCATCAGCGCGGTGAGCGCCGAAAGCGAGAAAGCGAGCGGTGCCAGGTGCTGGCGCACCAGGTAGCGGGAGAGGATGCGCACGGGTGGTTCGGCCATTATATTCACAACTCCAAGCTGCTACAAGGGATGCGGCACCCCGCCTCGGTTGTCTTCCTGCTGGTACCACTCGTTGTCTCGCTGGCCCGCGCCCAAAGCGCGGGGCGTGCACCCGAGTTGGTCCTGGCGTATCGCTTTCCCTCGCTCGTCCTCGACCCGGTGCCGGCGTTGGCGCCCGGTGGGCGGTTGGGACCACGACTCCCAGCCGCGCTCGTCGCAGCGGCCTGGGCCCGGGGAGCGCGCGAGGCGGTATCCCGTCCCGGGCTGGTCCTGATCGCCGACACCGCCCGCGAGTCCGCGGCGTTCATGGTCGAACCCGCACCCGCGCCGGCAGCCCCGCCGGCGCCCCCGCTCTTCCCGGCGGGAGGGGGCCCTCTGGGTGGCCAGTTCGCCAGCCTCGGCATGGACTTGAGCCTGCGGTTCGAGCTGCGGGCCGATCAATTCCGGAATCTGCGCTGCTCGGCATTCGAGCAGCAACAGGCGTTCTCCGGATGCCGCGCGGGATTTCCCACGATCACGCCCACGCCGCAGTATGCGATCCGCTCTGGTGGGGTGGTGGGGCAGCGACTCCACCTGGATGTCGATTTCGACAGCCAGCGGGAGTTCGACGCGAACAACAACCTCCAGGTCTGGTACGAAGGCCTCGAGGACGAGATCCTGCGTCGCGTCGAGGCGGGGAACGTGACGTTCGCCGCCGCGGGCTCCCGGTTCATCAGCGCGGCGATTCCCGCGAACAATTTCGGCGTCCAGGCGGTGGCTCAGGTCGGAGCCCTGGAGGTACGGGGGATCTACGCGCAGCAAAAAGGCAACGTGGTGCGCAACCGGACCTACGCGGTCGGCGAAACGACCACCGAGCCGCTGGACCACGTGTTCCGCGATCGCGACTACGAGCAAGGCCGGTTCTTTTTTGTGGTGGACCCCGCCGCGCTCCCCGGTTTTCCGGCCGTGGACATCCTCAACATCGACGCCGCTGCGCTCCCCGAGCCCCTGCACGTCGGCAACGTGCAGGTCTACCGGGTGCGCTCGGTATCGCTCAACGGCTCGACCAACCAGAACATCGGGGGCATCCGGGCCGTGGCGTGCGGACCCGGCACCAGTGCGGTGGACTGCTCCGGGGAACGGGCCGGTCCGTTCCAGTGGGAGCTGTTACAGGTGGGGAAGGACTATTACGTCGACCCGACCGGGACGTGGATCGCGCTCGCCAACCGGCTGGATCCCGCCGACTACCTCGCCGTGTCGTACGCGACGGCGGGCGTAACCGAGTGCGGGTCGAGCGGCCAGTGCGTGGGGACGTTTCCGTTGAGCGCGAACCCGGACACTACGGCGATGGACACCCTCCGACTCGTCTACGACCCGCGCCTCGGGGTCACCGCCGCCTCCCCCGCCTTTCGCTTCGAAATCCGGTCGGTGTACCGCGTGGGCGGGTCGGGAGTCGACCGCTCGAGCGTGGCGCTGGCGCTGTCGGTGAGCCAGCGGGAGCGGCCGGCCGGTTCGAGCGAGACCTATCTTTCCCTGTTGGGCCTGGCGCTCTCCAACGACCCGACGACCTTCGACCAGTACAACCGCTTGTTTCCGCGCGACCGCGATCCGCAGCAGGGAGCCCCGCTCCGGGACTACTTTGTGGTCTTCCCGCACGTGCAGCCCTTCGCGGACTCGAGCCACCTGGCGTCCACCGAGCGCAACGACTCGCTGTACCGGACGCCCCGGACCTTGCTCGCCACGCAGGGCCCCCCCTCCGTGTTCGCCCTGACGCTGCACGCCAACGCGTCGACGGCGAGCGACCGGGGCACCCTCTCGCTCTCCAGCTTCCAGATCCGCGAGGGGAGTGAGAAGCTGTTCCTGGGTAATCAGGTACTCGCCCGCGACGTCGACTACACCATCGACTACACGGTCGGGTTAGTCACCTTCAAGAACCCGGATTCGTTGTTCGCGGCGGGGACCAACACGGTGCGTGCCCAGTTCGAGGAGCGGGCTTCGTTCGTGACGGCGCCGACGTCGATCTACGGCCTCGCTGGTACCTACGACCTCGGTCAGGCGGGCCAGGTGAACCTCACGGGTCTGTTCCAGAAGGAGCAGACCGCGTTCACGCGGCCGCAGCTCGGCTTCGAGCCCGCGTCGAGCTTCATCGGCGGCATCAGCACGAATCTCCGTTTCCAGCCTGAATGGATTACGCGCGCCGCGAACTTCCTCCCCGGCGTCAGGACCGATGCTCCGTCGTTCGTCACTATCTCGGGCGAGGTCGCGCTGTCGCAGCCGCGCCCGAACCGGGCCGGCCAGGCGTATGTGGAGGAATTCGAGGCGCAGGCGGGTCGCTTCATCACGCTCGACGATCGCGCGTGGCACTGGGGGAGCGTGCCGTCGTCCAGCCGGGGTGCCACAACGTTCGGGATTCCGGCGGCCGGATTCGACACCGTCGACGTGGTGCCCCTCGTGTGGCAGTCATTACCGGTCAACCCGGACGGTCGGTTCGTTCAGTTCTCGTCGCAGGGTATCGATCCCACGATCCGGCTGGTGGGTCAGGTGCAGTCCGCGGAGCCGGTGCTGTGGCTCATGCTCAAACCGGACACCATGATGGGCCTGGCCGACAGCCGGACGGGGAATCCCAACTGGCGGCGACCGGGGTTCGGCAGCAATGCGCGGTTCGCCACCCGGTGGCGCTCGATCACCCAGACGCTGTCTTCCACCGGGATCGACCTGTCGCGGGTCGAGTACCTCGAGTTCTGGGTGTGGGAGGACAACCGGCGCACCGCGCTGGCGAACCACGCCGCCGTCCTGATCGATTTTGGATCGGTGTTCGAAGACGCGCTCGCCGTCGTCCCCGACTCGTTCACCGCCACCCCGGCGGGCGACACCACGTACTACGGCGGGCGGGTGGCGGGTGTCGGGCGGCTCGACAGCGAGCGCGATCCCGTGACGCACGCCTGGAACGCCGTGACCGACGACGAGGGCATTCTCTCGGATCGGGTGGACTCGATCTGGAATGCGACCGCGCAACAGTGGGTGGATAGCATGCCGCTGTGCAGCGCCACGGTGGGGGGGCAGCTGGCGCACTACGCGTTCGGCGACCCGCGGGCGCACTGCACCCGCCGCAACGGCACCCTGGACACCGAAGACCAGGACGGGGACGCCCAGCTCGACGTCCGAGTGGGGGCGCGAAGCCAGGAGGACTTCGTCCGCTTCGTGTTCCCGATCGGCGACGACCGCACCTACGTGCGCGACGGCGGCATGCTCCCGGCCGCCCCCGGCGAGGGCGGTGGGGCCTCCGGGTGGCGGTTGTACCGGATTCCGTTCCGCAGCGACACGCTGCAGGTGGGATCGCCTAGTCTCCGGCAGGTCCAGGCGGTGCGTATCACCGTGCTCGCTCCGGAGGCGGACCACGGACAGCCCGATCCGCAGGTCTACTTCGCACTCGCGCGCGTGCGACTGGTGGGGAGCACGTGGCTCAAGCGTGCCGAGACCCCGATCGTCGGTCTCGGGGGAGACGTGGGGACGGGGTTGGGAGAAGTCAATGCGTCGGTCGTCAGCACAGAGAACCGCGACCTGGGCTACGCCCCACCCCCGGGGGTCGTGGATCAGTCGGCGAACGTGAACGGCGGGTTGCAGCTCGGCACGACGCAAATCAATGAGCAGTCCTTGCGGCTGCTTGCGACGGGGCTGCAGCGCGGCGCGCGCGCCGAGGCGTTCACCCGGTTCGATGCGGAAGGCGACAAGGACTTCCTGAAGTACCGCACCCTGCGCGTATGGGCGCGCGGCCGCGGGCCGGGGTGGGAAGACAACGACCTGGAGTTCTTCGCGAAAGTCGGCAAGGATGCCGACAACTTCTACCTCTACCACGTGCCGGCGCGCACCAGCTCCTGGGAGCCGGAGGTGGCGATCTCACTAGCCCGATGGCTCTCACTGCGGGCGCGCATCGAGCAGGCGTGGCTCGGCGGCCAGCCGCCGCAGGTCTACCCCGGCTGTCCCGACTCGACGATCGTCCCCTTCGACAGCGCCTACGTGATGTGCGACGGACCCTACATCGTTCACGTCCGGGATCCGGCGACCGCGCCTCCCAACCTCGCCGCCGTGCAGGAGGTCGCCGTCGGCATGCTGCGAGTGGCCGACCGGGCGTTCATCGACCAGGCCGAGCTGTGGGTGGACGACGTCCGCCTCAGTGACGTAGTGCAGAACGCGGGGGTCGCCGCCGCGCTCGACGTCGCCCTCACCGCGGCCGATGTCGCCGACCTGACAGTGGACGTCTCGCACCGCGATGGAAACTTCCGGCAGCTCGACGAGGACCCGAGCTACGTGACGAACGATGCCCTCGCCGTCAGCGCGACGATGCATCTGGAGCGGCTGCTTCCCAAGGGCTGGGGTCTTGCCGCGCCGTTTTCGGTTCGCTACGTGAGCCTCGCCGGCACGCCGTCGTACTTGAACGGCACCGACTTGCTCGCCGGCGCCCTGGCCGGCCTGCGCACGCCGCTCTCCACGACGCGGAGCTACACCTTCTCCCTGCGCCGTGTCGGCCACGCGCAGCGCGGCGTGGCGCGCTGGCTGGTGGATCCGGTCGCGCTCGCGGCCAGCTACGTGTCCGGCGGCGACCGGGGGTCCCTCTCGAAGGCGTCGTCGTCGGGGTACGGGGTGTCGCTGGATTACGCGCTCTCTCCTCGGGCGACCACGATCCCGGCCGCACCGCGGTTCCTCGTTCGGCTCGTGCGGAAGCTTCCGGCGTTCATCGGGAAGAGCGGCTTCGCCGATGACCTCGAGCGGGCCCGGTTGCGTGTCAGCCCGGTCGCGGTGCGGCTGCGCTCCTCGCTCGCCGGGGCCGACGGAGCGCGGACGAATTTCCGTGTTCCGATCGCGGACACGAGCGACCGCTCTCTCCTGCCGGCGCGGTCGCAAACCCGGGCGTGGCGCAACAGCGCGGCGCTGGACTTCAGCCCGATGCCGGGACTGCAGCTTCGGGCCAACCTCTCGTCGCAGCGCGACCTCCGCGACTACGGCGATTCCTCGAGCATCGCCCGCGTGGCGCGGCTGGAGCGCCGTGCCCTGCTCGGTCTGGACGTGGGCATGGAATCCCAACGCACGCTGACCACCTTCTTCGGCGTCACCCCGACGCTGGCGCCCTGGCTGCATCCCCGGGCAACCGTCTCCACGTCCTTCTCCCTCGCCCGGGATCCCAACGGGAGCGCCCCCGTGCAGGACTCCGTGCATGACGGGTCCTTCCATCTCTCGACGGCGTTCAGCAATCACCAGACCATCGATCTGGGGACACAGGTCGACCTCGGCCGCTTTGCCCGGGGGTTGTTCGGGGACTCCTCGCGCGTGGCCCGCGTACTCGCGCGAGTGACCACACTCGACGTCGGGGCCCACCGCGACCGGCTCTCGACGTTCTCCCGCCTCCCGACGGCCCCCGGCCTGGGCTACGAACTGGCCTCGGCCGGCTTCTCGGGGTTCCTCAGCCAGCGAGGATTCCTCGCCGCCAGCGCGAGCTATACCGTCAGCAACAACGCCTCCGCGGCGTTCAGCTTTCCGCTGGGGATCCGGCTGACGACGACCTTTCAACGGACGAATGGGACGACCTGGCTCATCCGGGGCGGCACTCTGGTGCCCGTGCGAAACAACACGCGCGAATGGCCCTCCGGAAACGTGGCCTGGACCCTCGCGCCGCCGCGCAGTACCGTGGGCCGCATCCTGATTGGCCTCACCGCCCAGGTTGGCCTGCACGTGCGTCAGTCCAGCGCGCAGCAACAGGTGCTGGGGGGAGAAGGAGGGCGGGGGGCGACGCTCAGCCAGGCCAAGGAGCGCAGCGTGAGCCCGGGACTGTCCGCGTGGTGGGTGCACGGCGTCGTGACCTCGGTCGACGGCTCTGAGACGCGAACGGAGCAGCTGACGGCGGGGAACCTGTTCCGCACCACGCGCGGTCAGCGCAACGCCAGCCTCGCGTTCGCCTGGCGCCCGCCCCCGTCGCTGATGCGGCTGAAATCGGATATCCGCACGACGGCGCGATACTCGCAAATCTCCAACGCGACCTGTCTGCGGTCGATCGGCCGCGACACGTGCGTGCCCTTCGTAGACAGTCGCCAGACCGAAGCGCAGCTGACGATGGATACGAGTTTTCCGCCCATTCTTACCGCGGGGTTCCAGATGGCGTACGTGCTCAACGACGAGCGACAGATCAACCGGAAGACATCGCAGCTCGTGCTCACCGCCTTCGTGCAGCTGAACACGAGCGTGGGACAGGTGCGATGAGCCGGCTCGCACGGTTTCGCCTCGGGGCCGGGATGGCGGGCTTGCTGGTCGCTGCGTGCGGCGCGCAGGGCAAGACCGCGGTGCACGAGTTCGACGGCGCCCGCGCCTTCACGTACCTGGAGCGGCAAGTCAGCTTCGGTCCACGGATCCCCGGCACCGCCGCGCACGACTCGACCGGGGACTGGATCCTGGCCCGCCTGCGCGAGCGCGCCGACACGGTGATCGTCCAGGACATCCCGCATCGCACCGCCGGCGGTCAGACGCTCCACCTGCGCAATTTCCTGGCCCGCTTCCGCTCGTCGGAAGCCGAGCGCGTGCTGTATCTGGCGCACTGGGATACGCGTCCCCGTGCCGACCAGAGCGCCAACCTTGCGGCGCAACGCCAGCCCGTTCTCGGGGCCAATGACGGGGCGTCCGGCGTGGCGGTCCTGTTGGGGGTCGCGGACGCACTCAAGGCGAAACCGCCGGCCGTCGGGGTCGACCTGTTGTTCGTGGATGGCGAGGATTACGGCGATTTCTCCGATTCGAGCGCCGTGCTCATCGGCTCGCGCTGGTTCGCGGCACATCAGCCGGCGGGCTATCCGCCCCTGTTCGCGGTGCTGTTCGACATGGTGGGGGACCGGGACCTCCACCTCCCCTACGAGCAGAACTCACAGGGGTTCGCCCCTGAGGTAGTGGACCGCGTCTGGTCGGTGGCGGATTCGCTCGGCTACGGAAGCGTGTTTGTTCGTCAGCCCGGCCCGAGCTTGATCGACGATCACGTGGCGCTGCAGCACGCCGGCATTCATGCCATCGATGTCGTGGACTTCGACTACGGCCCGCACAACGGATACTGGCACACGACCGATGACACGCAGGACAAGGTGAGTGCGCAATCGTTGCAGATCGTGGGAGACGTAGCGGTTGCCCTCGTGCGGACAGCTGGACGGTAAGACGCTCGGACGCTCAGGCGCACAGCAGGTCGCAGGTGGACAGACAGGCGCTCAGTCGCTCAGGCGCATAGCGGTTGTCAGTCCACAGCTTCTCAGGAAAGGCGTTCTCTCCTAGCTTGAATTGTTTCGATCCCGCCCGCGCGATTCCGATCCCACCGGCCGTCATTCGACTCTTACCGTCCGTCATGGACGACAAACGGGCTGCCCTGATGCTGGCCGGTCTCGCCCTCACCGGCGCCGCCGTGCGGTTCGCGCTCGCCCCGGCTCCGACGCGCGCGCCCGGCGACGTGCGGCTCGTCTCGGTCGACACACCGCCGGCATCGGCCCTGCGCGAGACCGCTCGGCGGGCGGCGCTGCTCGGCCGCCCGCTGGCGCCGGGAGAGCGAGTGGATGTCGACAAAGCCGATGTGACCGAACTCACACGGTTGCCGCACATCGGACCGGCCCTGGCGCAGCGCATCGTCGCCTGGCGCGAGGGCCACGGGCCGTTCGGAGCGATCGCCCGTCTGGACAGCGTGTCGGGGATCGGTCCCAAGCTGCTCGACGCGATCCGCCCCTACGTTACGTTTTCGGGCGCGCTGCCTTGACAGCCCACCCCGCCCAACTAGTTTAGATCATTCAATTTCAACGAGTTGCATACGACGACCGCAGCACTCACCCCTGACAAACTGGGTGACATTCTCGTTCGCGATGGGCTGATCACCGCGGACCAGCTGAAGCGTGCCCTCGCCGAGCAGCGCGGCTCGGGGATGCGGCTCGGCTATACGCTGGTCAAGCTGGGCTTCATCGAAGAGACCGAGATCACGAAGATGCTGGCGCGGCAGTACCGCATGCCGGCCGTGGATCTGTCGCGCTTCGAAGTCGATCCCAAGATCCTCAAGCTGATCTCCTCCGACATCGCCGCCAAGTACGCCGTCCTGCCGCTCAAGCGGGAAGGGCGTACCCTGACGATCGCCATCGCGGACCCCAACAACGTGGCGGCGATCGAAGACATCAAGTTCATCACCCGCTGCGACATCTTCCCGGTGATTGCGGGCGAGTACACGCTGCGCAACGCGATCGACCGCTACTACCAGCAGTCGGATGCGCAGCTGGCCAGCCTCCTGAAAAGTGTCTCGGACCAGGGCGCGGACGACCTCGAGGTCGTCGCGGAGCAACAGGACGAGGAGGTCAAGGCCTCGGAGCTGGCCGAGGACGCGCCGGTGGTAAAGCTGATCAACGGCCTGCTGACCGACGCGGTGAAGCGCGGCGCCTCCGATGTCCACATCGAGCCGTTCGAGCACGAGATGCGCGTACGGTACCGCGTGGACGGGTCGCTGCTGGAAGTGATGAAACCGCCGATCAAGATGCGGGCGGCGCTCACCTCGCGCGTGAAGATCATGGCGCAGCTGAACATCGCCGAGCGGCGCGTGCCGCAGGACGGACGCATCAAGCTCAAGATGGGCGCCCGGGTGATCGACTTCCGTGTCTCCACGCTGCCCGTGTTGTTCGGCGAGAAGATCGTGTTGCGGATCCTCGACAAGGGCAATCTGACGTTCGACCTCTCGAAATTCGGGTTCGAGCCCAAAGCCGAGGGCGATCTCATGAAGGCGATCCTGAACCCCTACGGCATGGTGCTCGTGACGGGGCCGACGGGATCCGGCAAGACGACCACGCTCTACTCGGCGCTCTCGAAGATCAACACCATGGAAGTCAACATCATGACCGCCGAGGATCCGGTCGAGTACAACCTCATGGGCATCAACCAGGTGCTCGTCCGCAACGAGGTGGGGATGACGTTCGCGGCGGCGCTGAAGGCGTTTCTGCGGCAGGATCCCAACATCATCATGGTGGGGGAGATCCGCGACCTGGAAACGGGGTCGATCGCGATCAAGGCGGCGCTTACCGGCCACCTGGTGCTCTCTACGCTGCACACGAACGACGCCCCGTCCACCGTGACGCGCATGATCGACATGGGAATCGAGCCCTTCAACGTGGCGAGCGCGGTGAACCTCATCGTGGCGCAGCGGCTCGTCCGGCGCATCTGCGTGGATTGCAAGCAGGAGCATGAGTACTCGGACGAAGAGATGCATGCCTTCGGCATCACCCGCGATCAGGGCCCGTTCTTCAAGGGGACCGGCTGCGATACCTGCCTGAGCACGGGGTACAAGGGCCGGCAGGGCCTGTACGAGGTGATGGCCTGCACATCTCAGCTGCGTCGCTACATTCTGAAGGGGGCCTCGACCGAAGAGCTACGGGAAGTCGCCGTGTCCGAGGGGATGCTCACGCTCCGGATGGATGGAATGGTCAAAGTCAAACGGGGCGTCACCACCCTGGAAGAGGTCGTGAAGGAAACCGCCGCGTGAAGGAGGCCGTCCGATGGTGAACCTTCGAGCACTGCTCGAGGAGATGATCGAGAGGGACGCCTCCGACCTCCATATCGTGGCGGGCGAGCGGCCCAAGCTGCGGATCGACGGCGATATGACCAGCTCCTCCGCCGAAGACGTGATGACGCCGAAGGACACGCTGTCACTCGCATACTCGGTGCTCACCGAGAACCAGAAGAAACGCTTCGAGACCGATAACGAGCTGGACTTCTCGTTCGGCATCCAGAACCTCGCGCGCTTCCGCGGCAACTGCTTCAAGCAGCGGGGCTGCGTCTCGTTGGTGATCCGGCAGATTCCGTTCAACGTGCGCACCTTCGACGATCTGGGCTTGCCGCCGATCGTCGCGAAGCTCGCCGAGCGGCCGCGCGGCCTGGTGCTCGTCACCGGCCCGACCGGCTCGGGGAAGAGCACCACGCTCGCCGCGATGATCGACAAGGTCAACAAGGAGTTGAAGGGCCACATCATCACGGTGGAGGACCCGATCGAGTTCATCCACCGCCACCAGCAGTGTCTCGTGAACCAGCGCGAGGTCGGCACCGACACCAACAGTTTCGCGGCGGCCCTGAAGTACGCGCTGCGCCAGGACCCCGACGTGGTGCTGATCGGCGAAATGCGCGACCTCGAGACGACGCAGTCGGCCCTGACGATCGCCGAAACAGGCCATCTGGCCTTCGCCACCCTGCACACCAACTCGGCCGCGGAGACCATCAACCGCATCATCGATATCTTCCCGTCGCACCAGCAACCGCAGATTCGCGCTCAGCTCGCCTTCGTGCTGGAGGGTGTGGTCACCCAGACGCTGCTGCAAAAGGCGAAGGGGCGGGGACGCGTCATGGCCGCGGAGATCATGATCTGCACGCCGGCGATCCGGGCGCTGATCCGCGACGACAAGGTGCACCAGATCTACTCGTCGATGCAGGCGGGGAAGAAGCACGGCATGCAGACGCTCAACGACGCGCTGTACCAGCTCTACATGCAGCGGGACGTGACCAAAGAGGAATGCTTGCGCGTCTCGTCGGACCACAATGAGTTCCTCCGCATCATCGGCGAGATGCCGGTCGATGAGGGAATCGGCCCTCCAGGGGCCGCCCCGGGCGCGCCTAAAGTCGCGGCCCGTCGCTAACGATCGGTAGGAGGGTGATCCATGCCTCTGTTTGAATACACGGCGCGCAACCTCAAGGGCGACCTGGTCAAGGATCAGGTCGACCTTCCGAGCAAAGACGACGTCATCGCCCACCTGCGCAAGAACCGCCTCGTGGTGGTCCAGGTGCGCCAGGCGCCCCAGGCGGTGTCGCTCGGCAACATGTTCAAACCAGGGGTGAAGACCCGGGACGTCGTGATCTTCACGCGGCAGTTCGCCACGATGATCAACGCCGGTCTGCCCCTGGTCCAGGCGCTGGACATTCTCGCCCAGCAGACGGAGAACAAAATCCTCGCCGCCGTCACCCGGCAGGTCGTGTACGATGTGGAAAGCGGCCAGACCCTGGCCGACGCCCTGCGGAAGCACCCCAAGGCGTTTTCCGATCTGTATGTGAACATGGTCGCGGCGGGCGAGGCCGGCGGTATCCTCGACACCATCCTGCAGCGCCTGGCGCAGTTCCTGGAAAAGAACGACGCCATCATCCGCAAGGTGAAAGGCGCGATGGTCTACCCCGTGGTGATCATGTCGGTCGCCGCGATTGCGGTGACCGTGTTGCTCATCTTCGTCATCCCGACGTTCCAGAACATGTTCGCCTCGGTGAACCTCGAGCTGCCGCTCCCCACGCGCATCGTGATCGGTCTCTCGAACCTCCTCAAGCACTACTGGTGGGCGATGATCGCGGTCGCCCTGATCACCGTGTTCGGCGTGGCCCGCTACTACAAGACTGCCCGCGGCCACCTGCAGATCGACACCCTGCTGCTGCGCTTCCCGGTGCTCGGCGACTTGCTGCGCAAGTCCGCGGTGTCCCGCTTCACCCGGACCCTGGGCACCCTGATTTCCTCGGGCGTCTCCATTCTCGACGGCCTGGAGATCACCGCCCGCACGGCGGGCAACATGGTGATCCACAACGCCGTCATGGAATCGCGGCAGTCCATCGCCGGCGGCGATACCATCTCCGCCCCGCTGCAGCGCTCCAAGGTGTTCCCGCCGATGGTGATTTCCATGATCTCGGTGGGCGAGCAGACCGGCGGCTTGGACGAAATGCTCTCGAAGATCGCCGACTTCTACGACGACGAAGTCGACGCCGCCGTCGGTACGCTGCTCTCCCTGATGGAGCCGATCATGATCGTCGTCCTCGGTGTGGTCGTGGGCGGCATGGTGGTGGCGATGTACCTGCCCATCTTCGACATGGTGAACGCGGTGCAGTAAGCGGCTCCAAGTGACGGACAATGAGGGCCTCCCCGTCGGGGAGGCCCTCATTGCTTCTTGCATTCTGCCAGAGGGCGTCCAATACTTACGGGCCTCGCAGCCACGGCGCGCACGGAGCGACCTCTGTCGCCCGGTATAACCCCCAGTCACAGTTGAGGTTGGATGCGCTGGCTCGGTAGGTCATCCAAAGCGTCCACCATGCCGGGCCCGCGCGCCTTGCTCCGTCTGATGTACCTGTGGCGGTTCTCGGTGGCGATCGCGATCTACCTGAGCGCCGCGTTGCGCGTCCGTGTGGTGGCGCCGCTCGACATCCTCGTCACGTCGATCCTGCTGTTGGCGACCCTGGCCTTCACCAGTACCTCCTACTGGTACAGCCACGTTCGCGACCGCCCGCTGGGTCGCACCTTCCTGTATCTCCAGGCGCTGTACGATGTGGCGCTCGTCACGGCCGTCGTCCACGTCACCGGCGGGCCCGACAGCGATTTCCAGAGTTTGTATGTCCCGGTGATCGCCGTGACGGCCGTGTTGATGCCACCGGCGAGCACCGCACTCATCACCGCGCTCGCGGGGCTCGCCTACCTCGCCGATCTCTTGTGGGGTCACCACGCCGCCGTCAACAGCACCCTGTGGATCCAGCTCGGCCTGTTCGCCGTCGTGGCGGCGGTCCCGGCCTATTTCGCCTCCCGTATCAAAGTGATGACCGCGGAGCACGAGGCGCTGGCGGTCGAGCTGCGGCAGGCCAGGCTCGAAGCGAGCGACGTTCTGCACAATCTCGCCAGCGGCGTGCTCACCGTGGATGCGGACGGCAAACTCCTCTACGCCAACCCCTCCGCGGAGCAGATTCTCGCGTTCCGCGCCAGCGACTGGCTGGGCCGACCGTTCTTGCCGGAGTTGGCGCGGACCAGTCCCGAGTTCTGGGCCGCGGTGGCCGCCACCGCCCGCCGCGGGATTCGGCTCATGCGGGTAGAGGCCACCGTGCGCGGCGGCGAACGGACCTTTCCCGTGGGACTCACGACGACGACCATCGCCGGCAGCGGCGGCCTGCCCCCGCGCGTCACGGCCATCTTCACCGACATCTCCGACTCCAAGCGACTCGAGGAGCTGCACTTGCGCGCCGAGCGGCTCGAAGCCGTTGCAGAGCTGTCCGCCAGTCTGGCGCACGAGATCAAGAATCCGCTCGCCTCGATCCGCTCCTCCGTCGAGCAGTTGTCTCGCTCCACGCGCACGAACCCGGACGAGAAGTTTCTCGCCAACCTCATCGTGCGTGAAAGCGACCGGCTCAGCCGGCTGCTCTCGGAGTTTCTGGATTTCTCTCGCGTGCGGGTCACCGAGTATCGCGCGGTCGACCTGCGGGTCGTCGCGGCGGCCGCCGTCCGCCTCGTGCGCCAGCACCCCGACTGCCCGGCCGACGTACAGATCGACTTCTCGGGTGGACCAGCGCCGATGGAAGGGGACGAGGACCTCCTGCACCGGGTGGTGTCCAACCTGGTGCTCAACGCCGTCCAGGCGGCCGGCGTCGGAGCCCGCGTGAAGGTCTTCACCGGCCGGCCGGCGCCCGAGGAGATTCCTGCGGGGCTCGCGGTCGAGAATCCGGTGGCGCTGCGGGTCAGCGACACCGGCCCGGGAATCCCGGACGCGGTGCGCGAACGGCTGTTCGAGCCGTTCGTCACCGGACGCCCCGGCGGGACGGGTCTCGGGCTGGCCATCGTGCAGCGCGCCGTCGTGGCCCACCGGGGCCTGGTGTTGGTCGACTCGACCCCCGGGCGTGGGACGACGTTCACCGTGTACTTCCCGGCCGCGCGCCGGAAGGAAGAGGCGGCATGACGAGCGCACCAACACCGACGTTGCTGATCATCGACGACGAATCCGCGATTCTCGACGCGCTGCGGATCCTGCTCAAGAACGAAGGCTTCGAGGTCCTGACCGCGCAGGGTGGGAAGGCGGGTCTGGAGCAGCTCAAGAACGCGGCACCGGACATCGTGCTCACCGACGTGCGCATGCCCCAGGTCACCGGCATCGACATCCTCACGGCCGTCCGGCAGCTGGATCCGGAGACCCCGGTCATCCTCATGACCGCGCAGGCGTCTCTGCAGTCGGCGATCCAGGCGGTGAACGAGGGCGCGTTCTACTACATCCAGAAGCCGTTTTCCAACGATGACCTCGTCGCGATCTGCCGCCGCGCCGCCGAGCACCGGCGCCTGCGGGCGGAGAACAAGCAGCTCAAGCAGGAGATCCGGCGGCGCGAGCGGTCCCGCTTCGAGAAGCCCCTGGGGAAGTCGCGCGTGTTCGCGGACGTCCTGCGGCTGGCCGAGCAGGTCGCCCCGACCGAGAGCACGGTGCTGATCCAGGGCGAGTCGGGTACCGGGAAGGAAGTGATCGCGCGCTACATCCACGACCTCTCGTCCCGCAACGAGGGGCCCTTCCTTTCCCTCAACTGCGGTGCACTCCCCGAGAGCCTGCTCGAGTCGGAGCTGTTCGGGCACGTAAAGGGCTCGTTCACCGGGGCGGTGCGGGACAAGCAGGGGCTGTTCGCCGCCGCGCGCGGCGGGACGTTCTTCCTGGACGAAATCGGAGAGATGTCTCCGGCGACGCAGGTCAAACTGCTGCGCGTGCTGCAGGAGCGCGAGGCGATTCCCGTCGGCGGCACGGAAGCGATCCCGTTGGACGTGCGGGTCGTCGCCGCCACCAATCGCGATCTGGATGATGAGATCAAGCAGGGTCGGTTTCGCACCGACCTCTTCTACCGCCTCAATGTGATCGCCATTCACTTGCCCCCGCTGCGCGAGCGCCGCGACGACATCGAGATTTTCGTCACCGCCTTTCTCGAAGGGATCGCGAAAGAGAAGAGTCTGCCGGTCAAGCACCTGACGTCCGAGGCGGTCGACGCCGTCCTGGTCTACGACTGGCCTGGCAACGTCCGGGAGCTCGAGAACGCGCTCGAGCGCGCGGTGGTGCTGACCAAGGGCGAGGCGATCCCGCTCTCGGCGATGCCCACCAAGGTCACCGAGCGCCGCGTCGAGCCCCTGGTCGCCGAACGGGTCCACCAGAACCCGACCCTCGACACGGTCGAGCGAGCGTACATCGCGTGGGTGCTGCAGGCGGAAGGCGGCAACAAGAGCCGGGCCGCCGAGGTCCTCGGGATCGATCCCTCCACCCTGTATCGCAAGCTGAGCCGGTACGAAGGCCCCCCGCGGCAGGAGGACGGGCCGTGACGCGGACCGACTCACGACGGGTTGTCGCGGAAGCCGTAGCCGTCGCCGCCGGCGTGATCGTGGTGCACGTGCTGTTCCGCTGGTCCGCCGCGTTTTTGTTCGGCGCCTACGACGACGACGGGGTGTACGTCGCGCTCGGCAAGGCGATCGCGCAGGGCGCCGGCTATCGGTCGATCCACTTGGTCGGCGCGCCCCTGCAGATGCGGTATCCGCCCGGCCTGCCGCTGCTGTTGTCGATCCCGTGGGCGCTGGGCGGGTCGCTCGACGCCGTCCGTACCACGGTCGCCGTGGTCAATGTGCTGGTCACCGCCGGCGCCGCGGGTCTCATCTGGTGGATCGGGCGCCGCGATCTGAACCTGTCGGCGGTGCCGCTGGCGGTGTGTGCGGTATCCCCGTTCGTGCTCGACGCGACCATCCAGTTCTTCAACCTGCCGCTCAGCGAGCCGTATTTCACGCTCGGGTGGGCTGTCGCGCTGGCCTTGGTGCCCCGGCTGCTGCAGGATCCGGCCGTCGGCGCGCCGCCGCTCGGTCGAGCGCTGGCCACGGGCCTCGTGCTGGCGGGGACGACCCTGTTCCGGGCCGCGGGGATCGCACTCGTGCCCGCGGTCCTCGGCGTGCTGCTGTGGCGTCGTCGGTGGACCGCCGCCGCGGTCTGCGCGGCGGCCAGCGTTGGCCCGCTCCTCGGCTGGGCAGGCCTCCGCGCCTTCTGGGCGGCGCGAGGACCGGTCTCGACATTTCCCGACGACTTGGGCTACTGGCAGTGGCTGGGAGCCGACGGGCCGGCGGCAGTAGCGATGTATGGCGCTCGCGCCGTCGCCGCCAACGTGCTCGGGTATCTGCGCGAGATCTCGAGCTCCATGTTCTCGATCCGGGCCGTCGGGGTTGTCGTCCTCGGCGCGGCGATCCTTGCGGCGGCCGCGGCGTGTGTCCGTTTGCGCAGCAGCCACGCTCCCCTTGTCCTGACCGCGCTCTGCGCTACGGCGCTGACGCTGCTGTGGCCGTTCGGGCAAGGCCGGCTGCTCCTGCCACTCCTGCCGTTCCTCGGCCTGCTCACCGCCAGCACCGTGGACGTCGGCGTTCGCAGCGCTGCGCCGGGGATGTCGTGGGGGCTCCCCGCGATGCTGGCGGTGGTTGCGATCGCCGTGACGCTACGTCAGTTCGAGCTGCGCGGAGCCGCGGCCCATGCGTTCCAGTCGGGCGTCTTGCCGCCGCAAGAGGATCGCTCGCCGACGCTCACGCTCGCGTTTCGGAGCCGCTTCATTTATCAAGTGGCCGAATGGGTAAGGCAGCACACCAGCGCCAACGATCGCATCATGATCCAGGCGCCCGCGGGCGTGTTCCTCTACTCGGGCCGCCGCACCGTGTCGGCCATCCCGAGCGAGAGCGGCCTTGGGCCCTCGGTGTTCGCGGTTCCGGGCCGGTATCTATCGCAACGGATCCTGGCCGACAGCGTGACGGTCGCGGTGTGGACGCCGGCCACCGTCGGTCTCGGACGCGATATCGAGGCGGTGCGGGCGCGTTGCCCGCATGTCCTCACGCCGACCTCGCCGTCGCTTCAGCCCCCGGTTTATTACCGCGTGATGCGGGACGATGATTGCCTGCGGGACCTCGCGACGGGTCCGCTGCCATGACGCACCCCGCGCCCGGCGACGCAGTCGGGGCCGCGACACTCGACCGGTTGGCGGCGGCCCCGCGGTACAACCGCTGGATGTTCGAGCGGTTGCGTCCCTGGCTGGGTGACCGCGTCCTGGAGATCGGCTCCGGGATCGGCAATCTCTCGGAATTCCTGCTGGACCGTTCCCGAGTCGTACTCTCGGATACGGATTCTTTCTACCTCGATCGCCTGCGAGAACGGTTCGCGCGGCACCCGCACGTTTCCGTGGTAGAGCTCAGGCTGCCGGAGTTCGCCGGCGATCTGCTGTCCGATCGACTGGACACCGTGATCTGTTTGAATGTGCTTGAGCACGTGCGCGACGACATGCTTTCCCTGTCCACAGTGTATCGGCTGCTGCAGCCGGGCGGGCGACTGGTCCTGCTCGTGCCGGCGCTCCCCGCGCTGTACGGGTCGCTCGACCGCGCGCTGGGCCACTTCCGCCGCTACACGGCGGGGGAGCTGCGCCACATCTTCGCCGCGACGGGATTCCGGACCCGCCACCTGGAGTACTTCAACCTGGCCGGGGTGCCGGGGTGGTGGTTTACGGGGCGCGTACTGCGGCGCACGCTCATCCCCACGGGAGCGCTGCGCTGGTACGATGCCCTCGTACCGCTGTTTCAGCTCGAGCGGTTCCTCCCCTGGCGCGTGGGGCAATCGCTCATCGCCGTCGGCGAGCGCGAGGCGTGATGGCGTCCACCCCAACCTTCCCCCGCGACGGGCACGAGTTGGTGCTCACGGTGATCGTGCCCGCCTATAACGAAGCGGGCACAGTCGAGACCGTCGCGCACCAGCTGCGCGGGTTGCCCTTGCGCCTCGAGATCATCGCCGTGAACGATGCCTCGTCGGACGGCACCGGCCCGATCCTCGACCGCCTCGCGGCCGACGGCGTGATCCACCGGGTGATTCACCATCCGGTGAACCGTGGCAAGGGAGCGGCCCTGCGATCGGGCTTCGCGGCGGCGACCGGCGACGTCGTCGTCGTGCAGGACGCCGACCTCGAATACGAGCCGGCCGACCTCCCGCGCCTGCTCGAGCCGATCCGGTCGGGACGGGCGGATGCCGTGTACGGCTCGCGCTTTCAGGGCGGCCCGCACCGCGTGCTTTTTTACTGGCACTCGGTGGGGAACCGGTTTCTCACCATTGTCTCGAACATGTTCACCAATCTGAACCTGACCGACATGGAGACCTGCTACAAGCTGGTGCGCCGGGATCTGCTGCAGCGGTTGCCCCTCGTGTCGGACCGGTTCGGGTTCGAGGTGGAGATTACGGCGCGTCTGTCGCAGGCGGGGGCCCGGATCTGGGAGCTGCCGATCACCTATAGCGGCCGCACCTACGCGGAAGGCAAGAAGATCACCTGGCGGGACGGGTTGGCCGCTGTGTTTCATATCGCGCGATTCAACCTCTTCCCGCCCGGCGGGGACTGGCGCCAGCGTTGATTCCCCGCCGGAGCCGCTCGGGGGTGCGCGGCGCCGGATTCGCGAGCGCGGTACTGCTCGTCGGCGCGGTGACGCTGGCTCCGGTATGGCTCTCGCCGGTCCTCGCCACGAACGACGGACCGAGCCACGTCTACAACGCCGTCCTGGCCGACGGGGTCCGGGCGGGCCGCGCGCCCTTCGCCACCTACTTCCAGCTCGAGGGCGGCCTCAAGCCCGACTTGGTGAGCCACGCCCTGCTGTCGACGCTCGGTCCTCCGGCGGGGTGGGACGCCGCCGAGCGCATCGTCGTGGCCATCGCCATGGCGGCGACGTTTGCGGTGCTGCTGGCGCTGTTCTCGGCTTCCGGCACGACGGTCCCCGCACTCCTCGCCCCGCTCGCCGGCTGGCTCGCCACGAACTGGTTCGTGTGGGGAGGTGCCTACGACTTCGCGCTCTCCATCCCCTCGTACGCGGGGCTCCTCCTGGTTCTCCGGCGACCGCTCACGCCGTGGCGTCACATCGGCGTGCAAGGATTGCTGGGGCTCCTCTACCTGACGCACTTCTTCACCTTTGCCGCTGGGATCGCCCTCGTGATCGCCGTGGTGGGTTGGCAGGCGCTCATCGGGTCCGCTCCATGGCGCCGGCTCGTGCTCGTGGCTCCCGCGCTTGTCCTGCTCGCGATCGAGATGCTCTCCGGCGGTCCGGGGACCGGATCCGTCCTGCCGGGAGATGCGTGGGACGCCCTGCGCGGGCTCGTCATCGGCGACTTCGTGGTCAGCGTCACCCCGCTCGATGTCCTGGCGGGTGTCCTGATCATGGCAGGCACATGGATCGTGGTCGCCAGACGCTGGGGGGAGGCGAGGCGCTCCGGCCTGCGGGCCCTGGCCGGCGAAGAGGTATTCGGTCTCGCCCTACTCGTCCTGTCGCTCGTTGCGCCCTCCGGTGTGGGTGAAGGGACCTACATCCCCATCCGGATGCGGTTCCTGGGGGTGCTTGCCCTCACTCCAGCCATCGCCCAGGCCGCGGCCGCGCTGCGCCCGGCGCGCCTGGCAGTGATCGGGGTGGCGCTGCTCGCCGCGCTGGGTGTGCACACGACGGCGCTCGTCAATGACGCGCGCGCGGCGGACCGGAATCTGGCCCTCATCGATGAGCTCCTCACGGCCGCCGGTGCGAGCGACGGATCCTGGGTGGTCACCCGGTGGACCATGTATCGGCGCGGGCTCTTCCACGTCGCGGGGTACCGCCACCTCATGGACCGGGTCGCCGCACGCCGCAACATGATCGTGCTCGACAACTACGAAGCGCTCTACGGCGTGTTTTCCACCATGTGGCGCAGGCCGCCCGACTGGATTCAGTTCCGCCCTTCGACCTCGGGGCTGACGGTGCGCCTCGCGCCGGGCTCCATTCGGTGGCCGGGTGGGGTGTTCGTGCTGCACGAGAGCGATCGCGTGTTGCAGATCGCCGATCCGCGCCTCCAGCTCGTCCGCAGCGCCGTCGGCGGCCCGTTCGCGGTGACGTTGGTCAGGAGACAGGAGTGAGCCTTGGGCCCCGCCGCGTCTACCTGTCGGTTGGAGCCGGCGCGGTCGTCGTCTACCTCGGCGCACTGTGGAACCGCTTCGCGTTGGACGACCTCTACATCGTTGTCCTCAACCCGCTGGTGCGGAACCCCTCTGGCCTCTGGCGCGCCTTCGGCGCGTCCTATTGGGCCGGGAACCTCAATACCACCGTGTACCGGCCGCTCACCGTGGCCTCGTATGCTCTGGACTGGATGGTCGGATCAGCGGCCTGGTTTCATGCCGTCAATCTGCTGTGGCATGCCGCGGCGACGGTGCTGGTCGCTGCGCTGGCGCGACGCTGGGCCGGAGATGTCGCTGGCCTGATCGCCGGTCTCATCTTCGCCGTCCATCCCGTGCACGTAGAAGCAGTTGCCAACGTCGTGGGTCGCAACGAACTCATGGCTGCGGCGTTCGTGCTGCTCGCTGTCTACGCGGCACTCGAGCACGGCAGTGTGCTATGGAGCGGGCTCGCCTTCGCGTGCGGGCTCCTCTGCAAGGAGAACGCGATCGTGACGCCAGCGCTCATCGCCTGGGCCTGGCTGATCCGCCTGCGCTCGGTCCCCGAGCGTCGCGCGCTCACCCGTTTCGCCGCCAGTTGGGCAATCGTCGGCGCGGCCTATTTCGGGTTGCGCTACATCGTGTTCCGCTCCTACGGCG
>JBGPIW010000003.1:0-23987 GCA_041485045.1 Gemmatimonadota bacterium
AGGCGCGAGCGCTCCTCGGCCGAGCGCTCGTCGCCGGAGCCGATAGCGGTCGCGTCTACGCGGCCTTGGCACAGCTGCACGCACGTGACCGACTCTGGACCGAGACGATCGCCGACGTTCGAGCGTCGCTGGGGGCCATCCACAACACGTTTCGCTCACCTTTCCCGCGCGACCTTCTCTCCCCCTCGCTCTCGGACCTCGCAGTCCAGGGCCCGCTCGCTGCCACCGATAGCCTGCTCGCAGAGGTCGTGTCGGCGCGTCCGGGCTGGGCGAAGCTCTACGAGCTGCGGGCGGCGGTGGCGCTTCGGGCGGGGTCGTGCGACACCGCCGCCGAGCAATTCGCGACGTTGTTGCAATTCGGGCTGGAACCGGAGGATGGACCCGGATTGGTACAGCGATGCCGCCGGGATCGGCCCTGAAGCAGGATTAAGGGGGAGGGCTCTCACCCAAGACTTGGCGGATCTCCGCCACGGCCTCGATGGCGTGATCGACGTCGCGGGAGAGTGCACGGGCTTGCTGCGTAGCCTGCGTCAGATCTCCGAGGACGGCCGCGACTCCTGCCGACTTTAACCGGAGCAGGTCGAAGCGCATCGTCTGCATCGCGAGCACGCACGATTCCAGCTGATCTTCAATGACCTGACGGCGTCGTAGGAGATCGCCGAGGGTCTGGTGCTGTCGCTCGAGCAGCCCCACCTGGCGATCCCGCTCGGGCGATTCCATTTGCTCGCGCAGACCCGCGAGGCGGGCGTCGAGTCGGTCCAGTGCCCCTGCCTCAACGCCCACGCTCAGGGTATGCAGTGTCCGCGCCAGCTCTTCAGCGCGCTTCAGGAGCGCGTTGGCCGTGGCTGAGACATCCGGGAGCAGCTTCTGCTCGGACTTGGGCAACCGCTCCACGACCCGCATGATCGCCTGGTAGTCTCCCTGAACTTGCTGGATCTGCTCGGCCGCGCGGCCGAATTCCCCGGTGGTCGGGGCGGTCATGGCGCCCGGTTTCCCCGCCGAGGCCAATCCCAGGCGCACGTCAGCGGCATCGGCGGCAAGTGGCCGATGCAGCACGT
The DNA here is from genome assembly GCA_041485045.1 of Gemmatimonadota bacterium. Classification (GTDB taxonomy): domain Bacteria; phylum Gemmatimonadota; class Gemmatimonadetes; order Gemmatimonadales; family GWC2-71-9; genus DASTHG01. The sequence continues at coordinate 1,059 of JBGPIW010000003.1, forward strand.
CGCGCCAGGAGTAGCCGGCCTGCCAGAGCCGGGTGAATTGCGGCAACACGCCGAACGCACCCCAGGGCAAGATCGCCCAGTAGCACCAGTTCACCCCGTTGCCGGTCATTAGGTCGAGAACCAGAAGTCCGGCGCTCACCGAAACCCAGGACACGAAGCCAGCGCGTGTCTTGCTGACGATCAACGGCTCGCCGGTCGAAGGCGCGACCCCCTTTGCCTTGGGGCGGGGGCGCCGGGGAATCGTCGGGCTGCGCGGGATGGCGGGCGAGGGCAGGGACGGCAGCGGTGCGAGCCCCCCCATGCTGCGCCTGGCCGCACCCGGCGTGGTGCGCCGCGGCCGATACGGAGACGCGCTACGCGATTCGAGCGCGCGACGTAACCCCTCGGCCGTCGGCCAACGGCTCTCCGGCTCCTTTTCGAGACACCGCATCACGCAGGACGCCAGGTCCTCGGGGATGTCGGGCACCCGGTCGCCGATGTACGGCGCCGCTTCGGTGATTTGCTTGATGAGGATTCCGGGAACTGTCGGCGCCTGGAACGGCAACTCTCCGGCGAGCATCTGATATCCGACGACCCCGAGGCTGTACAGGTCGGACCGGCCGTCGATTTCACGATCTCCGGCAGCTTGTTCGGGGCTCATGTAGTGCGGCGTACCGATGGCGACGCCGGTGCCGGTCAGACCGCCGCCGGTGGTCGATGACAGGGCCTTCGCGATGCCGAAGTCGGTCACCATCACGCGCCCGCGGCTGCCTTCGAGCATGATATTGTCGGGCTTGACGTCGCGGTGGATGATGCCGAGCGAATGCGCTGCTCCGAGCGCGTCCGCGGTCTCCATCAGAATGCGCCGTGCTTCTTCGGACGGCAGTCGGCCCCGGCGTTTCAGTCGCGCCGAGAGCGGCTCTCCATCGATGAAGGCCATCACGAAATAGACGAGCCCGTCAGGCCCTTCGCCGACGCTGTGGATCGGGACGATGTGTGGATGCGTCAGGCGGGCTGCCGTCTCCGCCTCGCGCAGAAACCGCAGCCGCACTTCCTCCCGAAACGCCAGGTCCGGGGGGAGGACCTTGATCGCGACCTGCCGCTTGAGCCGCTCGTCCTTGGCCTGAAACACCACACCCATCCCGCCACGCCCGATCTCTCCTTCGAGCGTGTACGACTTCCCCACGGCATCGGTCAACCGTCCCGCGAGCGATCGGTCCAGGCCGGTCATTTGGCGTCAAAGCGCATGAGGGCCCTAGATTAGCCCCCTCCGAGGGGCCTTGCAACCGTTCAAAACGTCGTAACTTAGCCTCCGCCGCCAAAATCCTCTGCGGTCTCTTTGATGCCAACCTGACCGGTGAGTACGACAACCTGTAGCGCATTTGGCATGGCGTGCCCATTTGGCGGAGTGGTCGCGGAACGTTCCCTCACGACGCCGCGTTTTCGTGTTGGCATGCGCAATGCGTCGGGCGACGCTCGATTCACTACTTCTCTTTGAGGTGATATCCGTCATGCCTGATCGTTTGACTCTTCCGGTTCTGCCGTTGCGGGATGTCGTGTTGTTCCCGGGGGTGACCACCGTGATCGGGGTGGGACGCCCGGGGACGCTCCGGGCTGTCGAGGCCGCCTTCAAGACCGAGGGCCGGCTGGTGTTCGCCGTTTCGCAGCGGGAGAATGTGGACCAGGTAACCCCGGCCGTCCTCCATACGATGGGAACGGTGGCGCGCATCGGTCAGCTGCAGCGTGGGCTGAACGGCGTCCAACTGCTGTTGCATGGCGAGCGGCGCAGCACGGCCGTTCACTACACCGAGGCCGACGGTCGCCTCAACGCGGTAGTGCGGGACGCGCCCGACCTTCCACCGCTCGATCCGCAGGATCCCGCTTTCGTCGCTCTGTATCGTGAGGTGCGCGAGCGGGCGGCGGAGTTGGGGCAGAAGTCCGGACTTCCCGAAGAGGTGGTGAAGCAGGTGCTGGAGGAAGTCACCGACCCTGGTCGGCTGGCCGACCTCGTGGCGGGGCACATCGAGCTCAAGCCGGCCGAGCGCCAATCGCTGCTGGAGTGCCTGGCCGTGGAGGACCGGCTGCGCCGTGTGGTGGTGGCGGTACAGCGCCAGATCGGCGTTCTCGATGCACAGGAGGACATCAAGTCCCAGGTTCAAGAGGAGCTGGGTGAGCGCCAGCGCGAGATGTTCCTGCGGGAGCAGATGAAAGCCATCCGCAAGGAGCTCGGTGAAGAGGACGAGGACGGTGACGTGGAGGAGCTGCGGAAGCGGCTGGCGGCATTGGAGCTGCCCGAGGCCGCGCGCAAGGAAGTTGAGCGGGAGCTGTCTCGTCTCGAGCGCGCCAGTCGGGACTCCATGGAGGGTCAGGTAATCCGTACCTATCTCGAAACCGTCGCGGAGCTCCCGTGGAACGAGCGAGCCGAGGAATCCCTCGACCTGAAGCGAGCGGCGGCGATTCTCGAGGAGGACCACTACGGACTCCAAGATGTGAAAGACCAGGTGCTCGAGTTCCTCGCGGTCCGGCAACTGCGGCAGCGGCAGGGGATGGCCCCGGCCGACCCCAGGCCGGCTGAAGAGCCGAAAAAGGGCGAGAAAGCAGCGGACTCCGAATCGAAGGGGTCGATCCTGCTGTTCGTCGGGCCGCCGGGGGTGGGGAAGACTTCGATCGCGAAGTCCATCGCGCGAGCGATGGGGCGCCCGTACGTGCGGATCTCCCTGGGCGGCGCTCGGGACGAAGCGGACATTCGCGGGCATCGGCGTACCTACGTCGGCGCGATGCCCGGCCGGATCATACAGGGGATGAAGCAGGCTGGTGCAAAGAACCCGGTGTTCCTCCTCGATGAGGTCGACAAGCTGGGTGTCTCCTACCAGGGGGATCCGGCGGCCGCCCTGCTCGAGGTCCTCGACCCGGCGCAGAACGACTCGTTTACCGACCACTACCTGGGGGTGCCGTTCGATCTGTCCGAAGTGCTGTTTGTTGCGACGGCGAACTTCATACAGAACATCCCCGGTCCGCTGCTCGACCGGCTCGAGATCGTCAACTTCGCGGGCTACACCGAGCGCGAGAAACTCGAAATCGCCAAGCGCTACCTGGTGCCCCGGCAGATCGCCGAGAACGGGCTTTCCGCCGGGCAGTTGACCGTCACCGATGAAGGCTTGGGCGAGATCATCTCCAGCTACACGAGGGAAGCCGGGGTCCGCCAGTTGGAGCGCGAAGTCGGGAAGCTGGGCCGGAAGGTCGCACGGCGGATCGCCGATGGCAACGCCGCCGGCGTCACCATCGATCGCAAGGAAGTGCACGACTTGCTCGGGCGGCCCAAGGTCCACCCCGAGCACAAGGCAGGCGAAGACCAGGTGGGCGTTGCCACCGGGATGTACTACACGCCAGTGGGCGGCGACATCATGTTCGTCGAGGCGAGTCTCATGCGGGGCAAGGGCGACCTGGTGCTCACCGGTCAGCTGGGGGACGTGATGAAAGAATCGGCGCGGGCGGCACTCACATACGCCAAGTCCCACGCCGATCGGCTCGGCATTCCGGAAGAGGGACTCGCCGACACCGACATCCATATCCACGTCCCGGCTGGCGCGATTCCGAAGGACGGACCTTCGGCTGGCGTGACCATGGCCACGGCACTCGTCTCGGCGTTGTCCCACAGGCCCGCGCGCCACGACTTGGCGATGACCGGGGAGATCACGCTTCGCGGCCGCGTCTTGCCGATCGGGGGCGTGAAGGAAAAGGTGCTCGGTGCGGTTCGGGCGGGCATCCGCACCATCGTCCTGCCCAAGGAGAACGAAGCGGACTTGGAAGATCTCCCTGAGGACGTGCGGCGGTCGCTGGATGTACACGCCGTCGAGGAGTTGGGAGAGGTGCTCTCGATCGCGCTACGGGGAGCGAAGTTCGAGGCCGGTCAGCTGATCTTCGATGGCCCCGCTCCGGTCGAGCCGAAGATGGTCTTGAAGAACTGACCCATCGTTCAACCTGCCGGCGCGGCCACGCCGCTCACCACCAGGTCTACGGCGGCGTGGCGCCAGCGCACCCGGAGCGTCTGCTCGTCAGCCCCGAGGGGCGGTGCGCTGGCCGCGATCAGCGGCTCGAGTCGCAGATAGCCCAGCATCAGCACGAGGGCTTGAGCGGCAGCCATGTGCGGGTCCAGGTCGTCGCGCACGTGCCCCAGACCCTGTCCTTCAGCGAGCAGGACCACGAGGCGGCGGATTGGAGACGCGAACGGCGCCGCGTCCAATCGCTCGGCGTGCGCGAGGAGAGCGACCAACTGTGGGTGTCCTTCCAAGAACTCGAACAGCGCGGCCAGCACATCCCGCAAGCGCTCGAGTGGTCGTCCCCGCGTGACGGGAATCGTCGCAAGCGCTGCCTCCAACTCGCTCTCGCCTCGCTTCAGAATCGCCTGGAAGAGTCCGCGCTTGGAGTGGAAGTAGTAAAACAACAACTGCTTGTTGACACCTGCCGAAGCGGCGATTCGATCCATCCGTGCACCGGCAAAGCCTCGCGCTGCAAACTCGTCCCTAGCCGCAACAGCGATTCGTACTGCCCTGTCATTGGCGAGCTTACGGCTCATATGGTTTTCTCAACCAGGTGGTTGAAAAATAATCTACTACTTCTTCGAGTTACGGGCCAGAGTCGGCCGCCGCCAGATCCTCCGGGGGTAACGGAATCCCGTGCTGCAGGAAGCCGATCAGGGCTTTGTTGAAAGCCTGAGGGGACTCCTCGGGGAGCGCATGCCCAGCGTCTGGAAATCGCACCAGTAACGCCCGCGGAAGCAGCGCGGTCATGGTCTGACCGACGGCGACAGGAATGAGCCGGTCGCGGGTCCCCCACATCAAGAGTGTCGGCGTGGCCAGGTGACCCAGGCGTTCCCGGAGTCCGTCGAACCTGAACGCGCCGAGAACCCCGCGCAGGACGCGACCGAAGCCCGGCTCGGCGAGCGGTGCGTAGTACTGGTCCACGTCTTCCACCGTGACTCGGGACGGGACGGCATACAGGGTCCTGAGAATTCCGGCAGTGGCGGCACGGCCGCGCAGGTGATCGAATAGGGCCCCCACGGCCGGCCAATGGGCTACTCGTAACATGAACGGCCAGCGTACTCCCAACCCTGCGGCGTCAACCAGGACCAGTGCGCGAACACGATCGGGGCGTTCGAGCGCAGCCTGCGCCGCAATGGCGCCCCCCATCGAATGCCCCACGAGTGTAGCCTGCGCAATTCCGAGGGAGTCCAACAGTCCTTGGAGGATCCCGACGTACGCCTCGTTGGTGTAGCCCTGGGATGGCTTGTCCGAAAAGCCGAACCCCCGGTTATCGAAGGCGATGACTCGGAACCCTGCGTGCGCAACGGGCAGGATGGTGTAGCGCCAGGAGTATATCGAAGCCGCGAGACCGTGAATCAAGACCACCGCTGGCCCATGCCCGGTTTCGACGTACCGGATTCGTGTGTTGTCGATCGTCACGTACCGGGCCACGAGCGGGGTACCGGCGGGATAGCGACGCGCTGCTGGTATCGGTTCCGCCCGGCAAGCGAGCAGACCCCCGAGCGCCGCGACGGCGAGCGACCGCAGCTTCATGACGCCGCTCCGAGAGCGTGCCCGGCCAGGGTAGCCACCAACGGGTCCCCGCTCCACAGGCCGTTCAGCGTCCCCGTCCGAGCGACTGCCACCAAAGTGTAAGTCTCGTCTATCAAGAGCATGGTTGGGTGCCCTGCAGGCGCTCCCGGCGTCGCCAGCCCTTCGGTCTCCACCGCTTCACCGGCGACGCGGACCGCCAGCGTTGCCCGAGTCGCTGCGCGCCGCCAGGCCGGGAGGGTCGGTCGCCACAGCTCGGCCGCGATGACGCCATCCACTCGTCGGCTCGCCCGGGCGACCAGCTGCTGCACGACATTAGCCACAGCACGAAGTCCGTCGAGGGTTCTGGTCACGGGGTCAGGCGGCCCGCCCAGGTCAGCCAACGCTCCGCTCAACCGCTCCAGTCGCTCCCCTTGTTCTGCGGCGAGCAACAGGACCAGGCCGTTGGGGTCCGCGGCGCGGTACCGCGCCGGCCGACCCGGCGCCCGGTGAGCGGCTCCCCGGCGTACGAGACCTTCGAGAGCCGCGTAGGTGTTCGCCCGTGCGTACCCGGCCTCACGAGCCACTGCGTAGCCCGTGGAGGGCCCGAGGCCAAGCAGGACTCCGTATACCCGGCTCTCGGTCGGTGTGAAAGAAAACGGGGTGAGATCGATCTTAGTAGTAATGCCTACTACTACTATAGAATGCCTGCCGACCGCGCAAGACCACCAAGCCGGACGGCTATACGATGTCGACGGGGATTCCCATCAAACGGGCGATCAGTCCAAGGCGAAAAGTGATATCCGTCTGGCGCTGGGCTGGGCTCTTGCCTGGTCCTTCCAATGGGAACCAGTGAACGAGCACCGGGCTATCGCTCCTTGGGAGTCCGCGGAGGTTCTTCGGGGTCCAGATCCCCTGATCGTCGCACTCGCTGAACAAGCGGGCGAGGACGCGGCTGGCGCTGGGGATCTGCCGCACGATACCCATGCGGGCGAGGAGCTCGAGCCAGTACACCGCGAAAGGGACGTCCGGGACGTGCCCCTGCGCGTCGGAGCGCATCGGGTCTCCCAAGAGCTCGTACGTCGGCTTGAAGAACTTCTTGCCCGCCAGGATGAAGAATGCGCGCTTGGGAGCGGGGTTACTGAAGTAGCCTGCCAGCCGGTCGATGAACCCCGCGCGCTCCCGCTGTACCGCGGGCATGAACGCCAGCATTTCGATGCCGAAGATCGTGGGTGCCGTGGCGGCAGGATCGAGAATCGTCTTCCCTGCCTGCTTGCGGAACGGCTTCTCGAGCAGGTCGCTGCGCAGATAGCTGGAGATGTCGCTGGCCACCTTATGGGCGGCGCCCCGCAGACGGGGGTCGTCCACATGGCCGGCCCGCGACAGGGCCGCAGCGGCAGCCTCACGACCCAAGTTACGCGCCCACACCCCCAGCCCAGGATCGGTCTTGGACGGCCGCTGAAACTCGACCAGAAGAGCGGGGTCGCCGTCGCGCGACAACAGGCGGAACAGAAACCGATCGGCCAGCCGGAACGGGTGCTGGTCCGCGGTCCATCCCAGCTCAAGGAGTCGGCGGTATTGGAAGATCGTGCCGATTTCCTTCCACCCGTAGACCTTGGATGCCGCATGTCCCAGCAAGTTTCCGCCCCACAGTCCCGTGTCCTTCTGTTTGCGGGCGATAGCCTGCGCGACTTTGTCATCGAGCACCGCGCTGCGCAGTGACGCGACTCGCTCAGGATCGCGAGCGGCGAGTGGCGCGACCTCAGTGAGGGCGCGGAACTGGATGGGTGGGCTCGCGGCCTCGTACAACCAGGTCAGCGGAAAACGATGCGAAGCTGGGAGTTCCAGATTGCGCTCGGGTCCAATGATGGGAACTGCCCTGATCAGCGAAAAAGCGGCGCAAACTTACCGGCCCAGTGCGGCGCCGGCCAGCCCCCCGTGTTTGCCAACGCCATTTCCATGTCGCGTAGTGAGTTACGGCCATGCCTTCCAGGCAGGAAAGGCCTCCCGGTGGCAGGTTACCAAAAACTCAGCGTGGACAGCGCGCCGTGTCGATGGTGCCTGGTCCAAACACGTCGGCTTCACTCGTGAGCACGAGCGTGGAATCGTCCCTGAAGTCTATTCCCTCCCCCACGCGCTCGAGTCCGTCGAGGGCGCACGGTTGGCCGCTCGGTGTGAGCCGACCCCCCGGTCCGGGTGTGAAGAAGTAGATCTCGGTGTACGTCCGGATCGCCACAAGGTTGCCGTCGGGACGGATTGCGGCGCCGGTCACGAGCCGCCCCGAACCCCGGTCGGGGACGATCGGGAGCGTCTGGACGAGCTCCGCGGTCACGGTGTGGTGTGCTGTCCACGCGGCGTGGCCTGCGCGGTACAGCCGAATCGTCCCGCCACGGCCTTTGGAAACGAGGTACACAGCGGTGTCCCGCGGCGACACATACAGTGCTTCCACGTCGTGCGGCCCATCAGGGTAATGCAGCGACAGCGTAAGCGCGGCTGAGGTGACCCGTTGGGTATCAGCCATTGCCACCGGGGGGAGGGGTTCGGGCACGGCGTAGACCACCACACTGGCGCGGCGCTCGAGGTTGTCCCCCGTATCCCCGATGTACAGACAGCCCTGCGACCCGTCCGGGCAGCGTCCCAACGCGATGTCCTCCCAGTCCACAGCTGTGGCGCCGGACACGCGGATCGCCCCGCGATCGGTCCCGCGCAGATCGGTCGCATACAGGTACGGTCCGTCGCCCGAGTCGTTGTGGGTCCAGAGCGTTCCGGAGTGGGCGTGGCTGACCGCGACGCCGGAGCTCTCGGTCACTCGCGGGCTGTGGAATCGTCCGGTTCGCGCCGTCACCGCGGGGGTGACGCTCGTCTGCCACAACAGCAATGACACGAACATGGGGAGGGAAGGAAATGCGCTTGATCGCCCCGAAGCAAGGGGTGATCTTCTCAACCATGATCGCGGCACTCCAGAATCGCCCGGTGCACCGGCTCCCCGATCGGGTGCGGCTTCAGGGGCGCGTCCTGTTCCTCACGGAAGATGCCGAGTTGGTGCGCCGGCAGCTCGAGGGACAGGACCTCGATTGGACGCCTGCCGTGAAGTTGCGCGACAACATCTCGACCGACGAAATCACTCCGGCCTACATCTGCTACTACTACGACGAGACGCTTGGGGATTTCCCTTACCTCGGCCTCAAGTGCGGCGAAGCGTTTCCGGTCACCCGCGGCTCGGTACGGGGTGGTGGTTTCGTCGCGTCGGTGAGCGGGAAACGCCGTGGCAAGGGCTCGTCTCGTGAGCAGTCGCCGTACGCCGAGATGTGCGCCGGGATCAAGCTGGTGGTCGCCGAGAACGTCGAACGCATCTACCGGGAGAACTGCCAGAACCTGGGCATCCTCGTAACGACGGACTTCTCGATCATCGATCGAGTGCGGCGCGGCGAGGAGCTTCCCCTGTCGGCCTTCACGGCTGGAGAAGGGGAGATCACCCGCGGTATCATCGAATACGGTGGCTTGTTCAATTACAACGTGGCCCGGCTGCAAGGGCAGGTGCGGGTCACTTCCCCGGCCACATCGCCGAGGCCGATGACGCTGGGCGAGAAGATCCTGGCGCGGCACTGGGTGGTCGACCTCTCCACGGGTCAGATCGGCGTGCCGGCGGTCCGACCCGGGGACGAGGGGTTCGTCGCGACCGACATCCGATTCAGTCACGAGTACGTCACCCCGATGGCCGCGATCTTCTTCGAGCAGCTGGTCGGTCCCGACGAGAAGGTCAACGATCCGGGTTCGGTGTTGTTCTTCCGCGATCACCTCACTTTCCTGAGCGAAGCGATGACGCCGGAGCGGGTGAAAGAGGGCTTGCTCGACGTCGCGCTGGAGCTCGAGAAGAAGCAGCGGGCCTTCGCCGAGAAGCAAGGCGTGCGACTGTATGGGGAGCTGACGCGCCTCGGCCTGCACGGCTCAGAAGCGATCTGCCACTCGAAGATTCTGGAGTCCCACGCGCTGCCGGGCCAGGTGATCATCGGATCGGACTCGCATACGCCGCACGCGGGGGCGGTGGGCTGCATAGCGTTCGGCGTCGGTACGACGGCCATCTTCAATTCGTGGATCACCCGGGACGTCCGCGTCACCGTACCCGAGACCGTCCGCGTTGTCGTACGGGGCCGGAAGCCCGACAACGTGACGGCAAAGGATTTCATGCTCGAGATCCTCCGTCATCCCTACGTGAAAAGCGGCCAGGCGATCGGGAAGCTGGTTGAATACTGCGGCCCGGCGGTCGAGGCGCTCTCGGTGGACGAACGCGCCACGATGACGAACATGACGGCCGAGGTCGGCGGGTTTACCGGGTACGTCGCACCAGACGCGAAGACCGTTTCCTACCTGATGGAGTATCGCGCGATGTCTCCGGAAATGGCCGAGCGATACTGCTCCGACCTGTCGAGCGACGCAGGTGCCGAGTACTGCGAGACGATCGACATCGACGCGAGTGCCCTGCGGCCCATGGTGGCGTTGCCCGGCGACCCAGGCAACGGGCTCTCCATCGACGAGCTCCCCGGCCGTGTAAAGGTCGGCATCGCCTACGCCGGATCGTGCACCGCCGGCAAGAAAGAAGACATGGATATGTACGCCCGGGTGCTGCAGGAGGCGGTTGACCGGGGTGAGCGTGTCGCGCCCGGCGTGCGGTTCTTCATCCAGTGCGGCTCGCAGGATGTGAAGCGGTACTGCGAAGAGCGCGGCTACCTCGAAGTATTCCGGCAGGTGGGCGCCCAGTTTCTGGAGCCGTCGTGCGGGGCGTGCATCAACGCGGGGCCCGGGGTATCCCGTGGCAAGGACGAGGTGACTATCAGCGCCATCAACCGCAATTTTCCCGGCCGCTCCGGGCCCGGCCAGCTCTACCTCGCCAACCCCTACACGGTCGCGGCGTCGGCCATCGCCGGCCACATCACAGAGTGGGAGCCGGGGCTGGTGCCGTCGGTCTGAGGAGTTTTCAGGGCGCCGGGGTGACCTTCAACATTACCGCTTCGAGTCCATTCGGAAACGTCCAGCCGGCCGTCACCGTCGTCGCGGAATCCGGGATGAGCTTCGCGACGACGGACGCGTCGCCGACCAGTGTGCCGCGGAATCGGGTCCACGTGAGGCCTTGCTGGACGACGGCGGTGCCCTTGCCAAAGTTCACGCTGGCGACGTTCAGCGCCCCGGACCGCGCGAGCCAGGTCTGCACGCTCGAATCCGGCGCCTGAGCGATCACCCAAGCAGTTCCGGATCCCTGGATGTCGATCGCCCCGTTCTCACTCAGCACATCGTTGACCGGGGGTGTGAACCCACCGCCGACCACCAGAAACACCGAATCCACGGTCGCGGTCCCGGGACGGTAGCCACGCCACGCGAGCACGCCCGATAGCCCGGCCGAGATCGTTCCGGCGGCTACCTCGAGCTGAAATGCCGCGAGTTTGGTGGTGTCGCCGGAGCCGTTCACTTGTGGCGTGGCTTGGTCGATGAAGGGCAGGACGAAGGTCGCCAAGCTCGCGAACAGACTGTCGCCGCCGAATGACGAGGCGAGTGCCTGCTGCACCGCGGCCTTCTCGGCAATCGGGATGACATTCGCCGTCGGGGCCGTGCCGCTGTCCACGGCACACGCAAGCGTCGCCAGCGTGGCGAGCGAAAAGACCGCACGCTTCATACGTCCGACTCCTTTTCGATACAGACCGGATGCGGTGTCTATTCGCCGCCGGAGGCGGCCACGCGTCCCGTATAGGAAGGATACGGCGGAAGGGCGGCTCTTAGGTAGACGCTGCGGGGGTTCCAAAGCACCCAGGAGTCGATGCCGAGGTCCTGGGCGGCGCGGATCTGCTCCCGGATCTCCGTGGGGGTGTAGCGCGGCAGGCGCCGTCCCAGCGTGAAGGCCTGGAGGTAGGGCCGGATCTCTGCCGCGTTCGGGTAACGGGACCTGGCCAAGGCATCTATGAGCGCGAGCCGCACCACGGCGTACGGGTTCGCGTTCGGACTCCGAAAGCCGAACGCCCCGCGCGTGTAGTGGCTCGGGTATACCATCGGCAGGACCACGTCCGCCACGTCAGCGAAATCCTCCCAAACCTGACCGATGCCCAAGTCTCCTACGGTGACCGAAGCGGTGAGACCGAATACGTCGAAGGTCACACGCGCTCCGAGTGGCCTCACAAAATCGGTGAGCAGCCGGATGTGCCGCCGCACGGATTCCCGCTGACTCTCGCCCCCGCGCCGCGCCGCGAAGATCGCCGACGCCATGCGGGAACGGGGTTCGTCGGGGAAGCGCACGTAGTCGAACTGCACCTCCGCGAAACCCAAGTTGATCGCTTCGCGGGCGAGCTCGCCGGCATACACCCAAACCGAGTCGTTGTAGGCGTCCACCCAAGCGCTCCCGATACGGTCGCGCCACAAGCCGCCTTCTCGGGACCGCACTGACCAGTTGGGCTTGCCCTGGGCCAGGAGCGGATCCTTGGCCACGACGATGCGGGCGATGGCGTAGATACCGTGATCGTGGAGCGTGTCGAGCCGCGAGCGGATGTCCTTGGTGCGGGCGCACGCGCCGGCCCCGATGGCCCGCGCGGTGGCAACTTCGGACCGGTACAGCAGGCAGCCGGTATCGTCTTTCACGTCGATCACCAGCGCGTTGATGTCGGTCGAGTCCACGAGGCGGACCAGGGACCACAAACGGGGGGAGCCAAACGCCCACGCGTTCACGTACAGCGCCTTCACCGCGGCCGGCCGGGTCCACTGGAACTCGTGTCGTTGCGCGAAGCGGACTGCGCCCGGGCGCAGCGCGACGCGACTCGCGTCTGCGCCGAGGCGGGCTGGAGGCTCGAGTAGCCAGTGCCGCGCGGCGTGCTGTGCGAAAAGGCCGCGATTTGGTAAGATCGCGGCCCCAAGCAAGAGCACGCCGGCCGACCGTCGTAGATGCATAGGGGGCTAGACCATAGGGAATAACATCAAAACAAACAAGAGCCCTAGATCACAAATAACTAGTGCAATTGCAAGCTGTTGAACAGTAAGGGGTAAGTTGCCAAACTCTGGCCCCGGTATTGTGGCCGGAACCCGAACAGTATGACGTGGCCGGACCCGACCCGAACATCCACCAACGCTGCGCGTCCTGCTAGACGTTCCGGATGCCGCACCCACCCCGACAGGAGAACGTCGGTTGGATCGTCTGGATAACGGGCGACTACGCGCACCTGGGCCGAGTCGAGCACATCGAATGCCGGCCCCCCTTCGAACCAGATTGCCGTCTCCGCCGGGCGATCATGGGCGATCGGATGCGACTGATCGAGCTGCACCCGAAAAATCGATCCGGGGGCGTAAAAGTCTTCGTCCGGCAACCCTTCCAGTACGTTCCGGACCGGCAGCAGCAGGGCCTGAATCGCGAAGCGGCTGGCGTCGTTCAAGGCGACCAGGGTACCACCGTCCGCCACGAACTGACGCAACGCCTGGATCCCGTCCGGACCGAGGCCGCCCGGGTACGGTGCCGGGTAGCGGCGTTGGGGCAGTCCCTCCGCGATTTCGCGCGGAGACTCATCGGGGATGACGAGGACGTCCAGCTTGTCCTTCAATCGCCCGGCGCGGAAAATGGAATCCACCACGGAGACGTAAGGAACTTTCCAGGTGTCGAAAACCCATCGCGTCCAACCCTCGTCCATCGAGGCGACGTAGGAGCGGTACAGCCCGATCCGGGGCGCACCGGTCCCGAATCCCGGATATCCCATCGTGGCACGCGGCGGTGCGACGGGGGCCGAGAGCGGCACCCGCAGGGTGTCGTTCACCGGGAGGGCCGTGAGTCCGAGGAGCAGTGGCAGTGTGTGCGCGGTGACGTCGTACGGACGCTCGGGAGGGCCACCAGGGTACAGCCGCCGATCGGGATAATGCTGTGGCTCGAGCAGCGTCTTCGCGAACGCGGCCGCCGGTTGTCGCAGCACGATGACGTAACTGCCGTTCGCCATCCGCTGGTTCGCCACGGAGAACGCCTGCTGGGCGACCCGGATCTCGACGTCCCCGCGAGCGAGAATGCCGAGCAACGTCGCCAGGGCGATCGAGTCCTGTTGACGGGGAATCACGTATGCGTAAGGCCAGCCGCGCCACCCGCGTACGGCGCGCCACTCGATCGCCAAGAAGTTCACCAGCCAGCGGTCGCGGTAGCGCGCCGCGTGATCGAGCAGGGCCAGCGCCGCTTCAGACTGATAGCTGACGATGTCGCGCAAGGTCCAGCGCCCCCCCGGCCAGGGGGCGGTGAAGTTCCACGAACGCTCGCGCGGGTTGAACCCGCGGGCGTTGGGCTCGAGGCGATCGAACGGTACCTGCACCGGGCTCGCAAGATCGCCACTCGCGGTTTCTGACAGGATGCGCGGGGCGCCGTGGTAGTGCGCGTAGGCCCGGGCAGGAGTCCACGCGTCGTAAATCGCGTTGATCGAAATCCCCGTCTTCCCTTCCCCGGCGAGCCCCCAGGCGATGGCGGTCCCGAGCGTGTTGGTACCGTCGACGATCAGCGGGTCGACGTTGGGCTCGACCGGATCCAGGTACGGCGGCAGGAACATGCGGGAGCCTGACGAGCCCTGCTGGTGCAGATCGAGCACTATCTGCGGGTGCCAGACGTTGTAGACCGAATCCACGACGAGTTGGGTCTCGACCTGCGTGAACGCGTACCAGTCCCGGTTGTTGTCGTGCCCGATGTAGTGGTGGTACAACTCCGGTGGATCGCTTCCCTCGGCTGCCGTGCCGAGTGTCCGAGCGTACCACTTGGCAACGATGGTGACGCCGTCAGGATTGAGCGAGGGGATGAGCCACAGAATGACGTTGTCCAGGATCTCGCGAATCCGCGCGGTCGTGTCGGTCGCGAGCCGGTAGGCGAGCGCGGCGGGGGTGAGGTTGCCGCCGACCTCGTCCGAATGGATGCCACCCGTAATCAACACCATCGTGCGACCGTCGTGCAGCGCCGCGACAGCGTCCCGGTTCGAGCGGAGCGTGCGGGGGTCGGCCAGCCGGTCGTTCAGCCGGCGCAGGACGTCCAGGCGTCGCAGGTTCTGCGGGGACGACACCGCGAGGACAATGAACGGCGCCCCGAGGGTGGTCTTCCCGATCTCCCGGTAATCGACCCGGTCGCTGGCGCGGGCGAGCGCCAGGTAGTAGCGCACCAAGGTCGGCCAGTCCGCCAGCTTGCGGTCGTCACCTGGATCGAAGCCGAGTACCGACCGGGGAGTGGGGATGCCCGTGCCGGTCTGGGCGGCGAGCGGTGCGCCGGCGAGAGCCAGGACGAGGAGGGCGAATGAGCGGCGCGGCACGGCGGTACCGGGGTTGGGAGCCGGATAAGGTAGAGACATCGGCGCCGCGACGCCACGACGCCGCATATCGCGCGACGTCGTGGCGCGGGTGGGACACGAAGCGTCAGGGCAGCTTGTGGAGCTCCACGCGCCGGTTCTGAGCTCGTCCCGCGGCGGTCGCGTTCGATGTAACGGGACTCGACGGGCCGAACCCTCTGGCGACCATCCGGGAGGGTACGACGCCCCTACGCGCCAGATACGCCCGGACGGCAATCGCGCGAGCCCGCGACAGCCGCGTGTTCACCGCGGCGGACCCGGTGTTATCGGTGTAACCGGCCACCTCGATGTTGATCTCAGGGTTGGCCACGAGTGATCCGGCGACCTGATCCAGGACCGCGAACGACTCCTGGGTGAGCGCCGATCGACCTGTCTGGAAGTTGACTCCCCTCAGGATCACACTCGGACGCGCCCCCGGAGTGCGCTCCTCGCGGAACAGGATGACGCAGCCGACCTGGTCGACCGGTGTGCCGGTGGGGGTGCCGGGGCAGCGATCGATGTTGTCGGGCACACCGTCACCGTCGGAATCCCGGGCGAGGGGGCACCCGGTGGCGTCCACCCGCTGCCCCACAGGAGTATTGGGGCACTTGTCGATCCCATCGGGGACACCATCGTTGTCACCGTCCTTAGGACAACCGGTGGCGTCCACGATGACGCCGGCCGGGGTTTCTGGACACCGGTCCACCCCGTCGAAGACCTTGTCACCGTCCGCGTCACTGGGACAGCCTTTCGCATCCACCGTCGCCCCGACAGGGGTGTCGGGGCACTGGTCGAGTCCGTCAAACACCGCATCCCGATCCCCGTCGGACGGGCAGCCGACGTTGTTGACTGTCGCCCCGGCCGGCGTGTCGGCGCACTGATCCAGTCCGTCGGGGACGCCGTCGCGGTCTGCATCCAGGGGGCACCCGGTGGCCTCGATCTTTGCTCCCGCCGGCGTACCGGGGCATTTGTCCAAACCATCCAGCACGCCGTCCTGATCGGAATCGGTCGGGCAGCCGCGGATATCCACGGTCGCCCCGAGGGGGGTCTTGGGACAGGCGTCACGCTTGTCGGGGACGCCGTCGGCGTCGGAATCCTTCGGACCCCGGCGCGCCTGTGGGGTCGTCGATCCACTCTGTAGGAACGAGAGACCCACGAGGGCCACGAGATGCATCGCGTGGGCCGAGGCCGTCGTGGCGTTGGTGCTCGGGGTGTAGACCGCCCGGCCTTCGACCATCACGCCGACCCGATCACCGAGCGGGAGTCGGACGCCAAGTCCGCCGTGGAATCCCCCATCGGTGAACGAGAACGGGGGTGTCCGGCCGAAATCGATGCGGGAATACCCGGCGACGACGTACAACAGGGCTGGGAGACGGATGAACAGGTTGGCGCTGCCGATCAGAGGATCCATGCTCGCCCCCGGCGCTCCGGGGACGTCCTGCTCCCGCTCGAACACGACATCGCCGCCGATACCGATGCGGTTGGTGAGGAAATAGGTCAAGCGCGCGCCCCCGCCGATCCCGGCGTCCAGATTGAACGCCTGCTCGTAGCGGGTATACGCTCCGAACACGCTCAGGTCGAAGTCGTGGACGTGCTGAGCCGCGAGCACCCTGGCTCCACCCGCGAAGAGCAATCCGGCCGTCATGAATACGCGCACTCGAGCCTCCCTGTCGCCTCAAGATAGGAAACGCGGCCCCGCCGCGCGATGCCGGGCGCATCAGGAGGCCTGATGCAGCTCCACGCGACGGTTGCGCGCCCTCCCCTCGGGTGTCGCATTGGAAGCCGTCGGTTGGCCGGTCCATATCCAGCCACCCGCATCAGCCCCGCCGGCACGCCGCGACTGCCGCCGACGACGCTCATCCGCAAGTCATAGCTCGGCGCGAAGGATGCCACCGTTCCGAATGCACCGAGCTCGACGGGTCGCTGCTGCGCGAACGCCGGCCCGACGGTGGTGACGAGGGTAAGCGGCAGTGCGAGAACGAATCGGGCCGGTGTGCTCAGAATCCCCACGCGCCGGCGCGGCGCTCGCGCGTGACGAGGTCGATGCCACCGATGACGACTCCATGCGGCGAGCCGTCGCCGTCCAGCCAACTCACGCCGGCCGGGCCGACCAGAGTTCCCCCGCCCAGCCCGGCGATCGAATTCGTCCCGACCGGTCCGGAGAAATCGCCGAGCGAGTCTCCGCCGATCACGAATCCCGCAATCGTCTCCGCCTGGTTCTTGCCTGCGGACGCATACAGGCCGCCGACCAGAAGGACGACGTCGTCCAGGTACAGGGTTGCGAACTGGGAGCGTCCTGCGGGGAGCGCGGGCCCTCCCGGCGCCCACGCGCCGGTGAAGAACCCCGAGAACAGGCTGACGGGTGCGCCGTCGCCCGCAGCCAGTCGGGGCCGGAGGGTGTCGAGCCCACCGCCCGGTGGAGCGCTGTCACTGATCCCGCCGAAGACCCTCACGTGCGTATCCAGCACGACGCCACCGCCGTACGCGCGCGGACTCGGAAGCGCCGGCTGCGCATACCAGCCATCGATGTGGCCGTCCACGCCGATGCGCCCGACGAATACGTTGGCCTGCGGCCGCCCCAGGGAATCGGCGCCGCCCATGACATAGATGCGTCCGCGGCGCACGACGGCGATGGCGCCGGCCACCGGGACCGGCAGCGGCTCGATCGGCGTGAACGCACCGAGTGCCGTATCGGCACTGGCGAGTGACTGATAAACGGTCGCCCGGGCACGTCCCGCGAAATCGATGCCGCCGATCACATACAGGGCCCGTCCGAGGAATCGGGAGTTGTAGCGATTCGCGATCGCGACGGCGGCGAATGCCCGCTTCGCCGGGAGGTCCCGCGGCCTGCTCCAAGTGCCGATCGCGCCTCCCGGCGCGACTCGGGCGAGGTTTACCCCGGAATCCGTCAGAAACGCGGAGTCTCCGCTCAGTGGTTCGGCACCACCGGCCGCGTACACGACCACGTTGAGGCCGCCGCCCGCCGGCTCGGCGCCGGCCGCCAAGGCGACGCCGACGGGGAAGGGCGGGAATGCGGTCCGGGACTGCCAGGTGAGCGTCGCGGGATCGAAAACGACGTGAGGCAAAACGTGGACGGTGGCCGATAACCTTCGACCGTCTGCAGTCGTGAGGACGACCGGGCCGCTAGCGGCGCTGTCGGGTACGACGGCTTGCACTGCGCGATCACTCCAGCTGCCGGGGGCCACCGTCGCCGGCACGACTCCGCCGCTCGTTCGCGTGAACTGCACCGTCCCGTTTCCCTGGACGTTCCCGAACCCGAATCCCTCCAGCACGAACGCCTGGCCGCGCACGAGCAGCGGCTCGATCGCGCCGTCGACGTAGTCGATGCGCGGCGAGGATGGCGGGGGCCCGACGCTCGAGCCGCTGCACGCCAAGGCTCCCGCGAGCGCCCCAAGAGCGGCGCTAGCGATGACCCTCGGTGCCACGAATGAAGTCCACGGTTTGGGCGAGTCGCCCGGCGATGGTAGAAAGCTCGGTCGCGCCCCGTGCCAGGTCTTCGATGGCTCGCAGCTGCTCCGCGGCGGCGGCAGCGACCGATTCCGCATCCTGCGCGGACGCCGCCGCCCCGTTCTGGGCTTCCGAAAGCGATTGCGCCATGCGCGAGGCGCGCTCGACCGTCGCCCGCGCCACCTCCGCCACGCGCTTGCCGGCGCGGGCGGTACCGCCCGCCACTTCGGTGATTCGATCGAGGTCCGGAAGCAGCGCAGTAGAGGTCTCCACCACGACCGCCAGCTCCGCGCGGATGCGCTGCAACAATTGGCCGCCGCGATCGAGGGCGCGGAGCGTTTCTTGAACCGATTTCCCGACGTTACGTGCTTCGCGGCCCGCCTCTTCCGCGAGCTTGTGCACCTCTTCGGCGACGACGGCGAACCCGTGACCGTGCACGCCGGCGCGCGCCGCTTCGATCGTGGCGTTGAGCGCGAGCAGGTTGGTCTGGTTCGCCACGAACCCGATCGCTTCCGAGAATCTTTCGACCTGTGCGGCCGCTTCGCGGAGCCGCACCATCTCGTTCGCGCCCTCGGCGGTGGAGCGCCCGAGCTCGCTCAAGCGTCGTACCGCTTCCTGGGTGGCCGTGCGGACCCGCCCGGCGGTCCGCTCGACCTGGTCCCCGGCCTCCCGGGTTTGATCCCCGGCCGTCGCCAGATCCGCCGCTCCATGCTGGAGCTCGCCCGCTTCTTCGGCGGCGGCGGCCATCAGCTCCGTCGCGCGCCGTGCCTCATTGCTGGCGCGTTGGGCGGAGGCGGCGACTTCCTGGCTGGAGGCGTGAATCTCATCGGTCGTGGCGGTGATCGATTCGACGTATTGGGTCGTTTGGTCGGATGCGCCGACGACGGGTCGCACCGCCCGCTCGAGGGCGAGGATCAGCGCGATCTGCGGCGCGGCGAGGCTCAGGATTTCCGCATCGGAGTCGCGATACATCCACGGGTCCGAATGCCGGATGCTCCAGATGCCGATCAACTGGTCGCCGTGGAACAAGGGAACCAGAATCTCCGAGCCGACGCGATCGGTTCCCGGGGCGACCGCGTCGCCGCGTCCCAGATTCCGTGCGACCACCGGCCGCCGCGTCCGCACCGCTTCCCCCGAGAGCCCGGCATCCGCGTCGAATCGAAAGTCGGCGACCACGCCGTCCTGCATCGCCGTGTCGGCGATCAATTCCATCTCTCGTCGCTTCGGATCGAATCGCGCAAAACCGATATGCTCCCACGGCACGAGGCGGCGGGTGGTCTCCTGAATGTGGGCGAAGGTGCGTGTGAGATTGAGGTCGGTCGCGATCGCGCGCGACAAGCGCTGCACCAAGAGCAACTCGTCGGAGTGCACGGCCATCCGGATCACGTGCGCGGAGACGAGTGTGGCGCTGAGCAGCCCCGCCGCCACCAGCAACCACGGGGCGAGCGGTAAGGCGACATGAAACAGGCGGAACCAGGCCAGGGCGAGCCCGACGGAAGTGGCGTAGACGATCGCTTCCCACCGGGCCGTGAGCCGAGCGTCGACCCAGGCGATCGACCGGACCAGCGCGAGCTCGAGATAGAACGAGCCGTTGACGATCAGCATCATCAACACGACGAGCGCCGCCGTAGGCCCGACGTTGTCCGGCTCGAGTGCGAGACTTCCGGTGGCGCCCCCCACTCGCTCGTAGATGATGCCCACCAGTGCCGAACCGGCCGTGAGGTGGGCCGCGTTCGACGCGGCCAGACGCAGCGGCAGCCGGCGCAGCACGACGTCCCCCAGGACCGTGAGCAGCGGAGCGACCACGGCAGCGAATTCCCAGCCGCGCTCAATGACGGCGAAGGTTGTCACGCCCAGCACGTACGACGAGAAGCCGTTGCCCGGCAGGGCGATGCCGTAACGGCGGGTGAGCGCGCCCACGACCACCAGGCCCACGAGGGCCATGGGGAACGAGCCACTGGTGGCGAGGCGGCCCGAAGCGTATCCGGCGAAGGCCACGCCCACGGCGGCGAAGGCGCCAAGCGCGACGACGGCGGGGACGACGCTCGCGGGCACCGCCCGGGAACGCGGGAGCGGAGTCATGCCGGCCGCGGCATCCTGCGCGAGAGAGGGATGCGCGCAAGCTCAGCCGTGTGGCGCAGCATGTCAAGCGCGGCTATCGTTCCCGCCATGCGAGTGACCATAGAATACTGCGTCGTCTGAAACTACGAGCCGCGGGCTGCCGGTCTGGCGGCCGAGATTCGTCGTGCGTTTTCCGACGCGGAGGTCAAGCTGATCGAGTCCTCGGGCGGCGCGTTCGAGGTGGAGGCGGACGGCAGGCGCATCTTCTCCAAGAAAGCGTCGAAGCGGCACGCTGAGGCCGGTGAGGTGATCCGGCTGCTGCGGGAGGCCGGCGTCGGGTCGTGAAGATCGCCATCTCGACGGGTGGCGGAGATGCGCCGGGCCTGAACGCGGTCATTCGTGGGGCGGTGTTGTCGGCGATCAACCGAGGCTGGCAGTGCGTAGGTGTGCGACGCGGCTTCGGCGGCTTGTTAGGCGAGGATCTGCTCGTCCCCCTGGGCGCGAGCGAAGTGCGTGGCATCACCCACACGGGTGGCACGATCCTCGGCACCACCAACCGGGGTGATCCCTTCAAATGGCGCGAACAGCGTCCCGACGGCACCTGGGTCGAGCGCGATCGCTCCGACGAGCTGGTGACGGCGTTTCGAGCCTTCGAGCTCGACGCCCTCGTCGTCATCGGGGGTGACGGGTCCCTCGACATCGCGCGCCGGCTCATGGCCAAGGGCATCCCCGTCGTCGGCGTGCCCAAGACGATCGACAACGACGTGGGTGGTACGGTCGCCACCTTCGGGTTCGACACCGCGGTCTCCACCGCGACCGACGCCATCGACAAGCTGCACTCCACTGCCGAAAGCCACGAGCGGGTGATGGTAGTCGAGGTGATGGGCCGCCATGCCGGTTTCATCGCGCTGAACTCCGGGGTCGCCGGCACCGCCGACGTCATCCTGATCCCGGAGATCCCGTTCGACATCAACCGCGTGTGCGGCAAGATCCGTGAACGCGAGGCGCGCGGGCGCCATTTCAGCATCGTAGTGGTGGCGGAAGGCGCAGCGCCTGCGGGGGGACAGGAGAGCTACCTCGATCCCGAGCGGCGCCGGCTCGGCGGCATCGCGGAGAGGGTCGCGGAGGACATCGAGCGGATCACCGGCAAGGAGACCCGCTCGCTGGTGCTGGGACATCTCCAGCGGGGAGGCAGTCCCACGACCTTCGACCGGCTGTTGGGGCTCCGCTTCGGGGCGGCTGCCGTGCGGCTCGTGGCCGGGCGACAGTTCGGTATGATGGTTGCGCTGCAGCCTCCCAACATCGTCGCCGTGCCCATCGATCAGGTTCTCTCCAGCCCGAAACGCGTCGCCGCGGATTCCGACGTGGTCGCCACGGCCAGAGAGATCGGCATCAGTTTCGGCGATTGACGCTGAGTGGCCTCGGGAAGGGACAGGCCGCCGCGTTCCGCATCGCCTCACCCAACGAACACAACTGCTGCGTCGTCAATGGGTTGCAATGCGGTTTGGAAGCGTGGCACGCTGCTTCCATTGGATCCGAGCCGCAACCATGGAGGTCAACATGAAACGGATCATTCTGCTTGCTGGACTCGTGACGCTGCTTGCGGCCGGTACCGCCTCCGCTCAGACGAGCGTTCAAATGTCTTTTGGCTTCGGGGTGCCGCGCCCGTACATATCGGGCGACGTGTTTATCGGCCGGTCGTTCACTCGACCGGTGTACCGGCCGTACTACTACTTCTACCCCAACCGGTACCCGTACTACTTCTATGAGCCGCTGCCGCGCTGGTACGGTCCGCCCCATCGAGTGATCATTTACGAACGCGATCACCGCTTCTTTCGTCGTGATTTCGACCGCGGCCGCCATTGGGAGCGGAAGGATGGCAGGCACCGCGATTGGGACCGGGCCCACGGCCGCGAGCGTGATCGCGACTTCGACCGGGATCGGCGCCACCGCGACCGTGACGACGAACGCTGAACCATGACACAACAAATTGGAGGCGGCCGGGGCCCGAGCGGCCCCGGCCGTTTGCTTTTTCCGGGATTGCCTCTTTGAATTGACGCGTGCCCTCCACACGCGATCACTTCCTTCCTCCCGATCCACAGGCCTTCCTCGCGGGTGACCCGCCGACCGGGCGGGTCATCGTCATCGCTCCGACGCGCGCAGCGTGTGAGACGATCGAGCTCGCCATGGGGCTGCACCTCGATACGCTGCTGGAGCGCGAGCACGGGGAGGACGTTCGCCGCCTGGCCACCTCCGGGCAGGGATTCGGGATCATGGCCGGGACGGGCACCGGGAAGACGCTCGCGATCCGGCCCATCGCCGAGCGGATCCTGGGCGCGCCGCTCCGCGTCGGCGTCGTCAACCGTGAGCGCGAGGCGACCCCCGAGACACCGACATGGAACGTGGTCATCGTGACCACCGGGATCGCGCGGCGCTGGTTCGAAGACGGTCTCATCACGGCACGCGACACGCTGGTCGTGGACGAGATCCACCAGACGTCGGCCGAGCTGGAGCTGTGCCTCGCGTTGGGTAAGCGCGCCCGCTGCCGTTTCATCTGGCTG
>JBGPIW010000004.1:0-21904 GCA_041485045.1 Gemmatimonadota bacterium
ATCGTCGAAGGCGCCCGGGCACCGCGCGGGGAGGCGTTCGCGGTGGTGTTCGCTGGCGTAGGGATCACGGCGCGTGAAGCGGATCAGTTTCTGGACCGGGTGGAGCGCAGCGGGGCATGGGATCGGAGCGTCCTGTTCCTGAACCAGACGCGGGATCCCACGATCGAGCGGCTCCTCGCCCCACGGGTCGCGTTGACCCAGGCCGAGTACCTGGCGTTCGACGTCGGGATGCACGTGCTGGTGGTCATCGCCGACATGACGCACTACTGCGAGGCGTTGCGCGAGATCGGCACGGCACGCGAAGAGATCCCCGGCCGCCGAGGATACCCGGGATACATGTACACCGACCTCGCCAGCCTGTACGAACGGGCCGGCATCGTCGCGGGCCGCGCTGGATCGGTGACCCAGATCCCGATCCTCACCATGCCCGACGATGATATCACCCATCCTATCCCCGACCTCACCGGCTACATCACCGAAGGGCAGGTAGTGCTGAGCCGGGACTTGCACCGGCGCGGCGTGTTTCCGCCAGTGGACGTGATGCCGTCGCTCTCCCGCCTGATGAACGCCGGGATCGGCGCCGGAAAGACCGCGCCCGAGCACCGGGAATGGGCCGACCAGTTGTATGCCGTCTATGCCCGCGGCCGCGAGGCACGACTTATGGCCGCGATCGTCGGCGAAGCGGGGCTGGCCGCCGCCGATCGGCGCGCGCTCGGGTTCGCCGAGCGGTTCGAGTCCGAGTTCATAGGCCAGGGCGTCGCGCGCCGCTCGCTCGCCGAGACGCTCGATGTGGGGTGGCAGTTGCTGGACACGTTACCGCACGAAGACCTCATGCGGCTGAGCGACGCCACCTGGTCGGCACGGCATCCATGAGCGCCGCCAACCTCGCGCCCACGCGTCTGAATCTCGTGCGGGCGGTCCGGCGGCTGGAGCGCCTGAAGCGGGGAGCCGCCGTGCTGCGCCGCAAACGCGAAGCGCTGGTCACCGAGCTGTTCCGCCTGGCGCGGCCCGCGGCGGATGCGCGCGAGCAGATCGCCGCCGCGGCGCTCCGGGCCTACCCTCTGCTGGGCGGCGCGCTCGCCCAGGAGGGCCAGGCCGGATTGCGGGCGATCGGCTGGCCGGGGCGTGAGCTCGCGGTGGAGATGCTGCCGGGATCGGTGTGGGGCATCGTCATCTCGCGCATCGTGGCCCGGCCGCCCGTGGCGCGGACGCTGGGTGCCCGCGGGACAGCACCGGCCGGCACGGGACTGGCCGCCATCCAGGCGGCGGCCGAGTTCGAGAAGCTCACTGAGCTGCTGCTCGACGCCGCCCCGCGCGAGATGCTGCTGCGGCGCCTGGGGCAGGCACTGGCCCAGACGTCGCGCCAAGTGCACAGTCTGGAGCACCGGCTGTCGCCCCGGCTGCGGGAAAACATCTCACGGGTGCGGCAGGTGCTCGAGGAGCGCGAGCGGGAGGAGCGGCTTCGGTTGCAGTCTCTTGCGCGTTCACGCCGCCGCTAGCGGCACGTCCCTTCGATGTCGGTCACGGGTATCCCGGGATGCTGGGAGCGTCGGCTGGGAAGGCGCGCCACCCGGAGAACACCAGGCGCAGTCGCTTGAACACGAACAACCGCATCTCCACCACGAGCAGGACGAACAGCATCCGCACGAGCCGGGGGAGCCTCGCGAACCTGCGCCGGATCGGCCACTTGAGCCAGTCCTTGGCGCGGACTTCGGGGCGGGCGAGATCCTTCACGCGCTGACGAACGGCGGCGAGACGCGCCTCCCGCTGGGACACGTCCGGGAGCGCCTGGGCGGCGTCGATCTCGGCCATGAGCTGGCGCGACGCGGCGATGCCGGATTCGAGCTTGTGGTAGGACAGCCCGTCGATGATTCCGAAGTCGAGTTTGGCCTTGGCGAGCCGCAATGACGCCTCGTAGGTCGCGTCCACGATCTCGTCCCGGGTCATGCTGTCGGTCTCGAAGCTCAGAATGTGCTTCCAGCTCGGCGCGGTGAGCGCACGGCGGTGATCTTCGAACGTGTGGCACAGCTTCTTGTAGCCGAATCGCTCCGGCATTTCGAATGCCGGGCTGCCGGGGTCGAGGAAGGGCCCGAGCGGCGCGATGAAGAACCAGAGCCGCCGGTCGCCGCCGAACCGCTGCAACAGCGCCCGGCAATAGTCCACGCACCCGATCGCGTCGGCATAGGTCTGCTTCGGGATCCCGACCATGAAGAAGATGTCGATCCGGTTGACGCCGTTCTTCAGGGCGCTGGCGATGGTGGCCTCGATCTGTTCGTTGGGACACATGAGCTTGCCGTTCACCCGGCGCAGCCGCTCGAGGTGCGACTCCAGGGTCATTTCCACGCTGAAGCGCGGGACCGCCCTGGCGATCCGTCCGAAGAACTCGTCGCCCGCCGGGAAGAACAGCTCGAACACCAGCTCGTTCTCGATCCGTGCCTGTGCCAGGAGGTCGAGAAAGCGGTCTGCATGCTCGCGGCCGCCCTGCCGCAGGTCGTGCACCAGGAAGACCGGAGCCCGGCTGAATTCCTGAATCCTCTGGATGTCCCGCACCAGCGTCTCGGGAGAGCGGAACGCCGGCCGGGAACGGTTGCAGATGCTCCGGTAGGCGGAACGGGAGCCGCCGCAGATGGCGCAATTCTGGGTGCAGCCGCGCGACGTGAGCACGGCCGTGATCGGGTAATCCAGCCAGTCCTCGAACGGGATGACGTTGGAGAGGCTGCCGTACTTGAGCACCGAGCGCATCACGTAGGAGTAGTTGGGCAGCGGAATGTCGTCGATGCTCGCCGGGACGTGCGAGAACGGGTTCACGACGACCTCGCCCTGAGGCGTTTTCCAGGCGAGGTTGGGCACGTCCGCCAGGGATCCCCCAGTCCGCAAGGCCTGCATCAACTCGAGCATCGGGACCTCGGTGGAGTCGCCGCGCATCACCATGTCCACCCAGGGGTAGCCCAGCAGCTCCTTGTAGTAGTACGACGCCGAAAGCCCGCCCACGATCACCGGGGTCGCGGGATGGTGCTGTTTGACGAGTTTGGCGAGCTCGATGCCGCCGTGGGCGTGCGGCAACCAGTGCAAGTCGATGCCGAAGATGGTGGGGTCGAGTCTGGCGATGTCCGCTGCGGCATCGTAGCGTGGATCGGCGAGCATCCGATACGCCACGTTGACGATCTCGACGTTGAACCCCTCCTCTTCCAGGTGGCCGGCGATGGTCGTGAGACCCATTGGGTACATCTCGAACACCGGGGTGGAGGGGATCACGTCGCTGATCGGCCCGAACATGATCCCGCTCTTGCGGAAGTCGTAGACGCTTGGGGGGTGCAGCAGCACCAGATCCACTCCGAACAACTTCATCGGCCTTCCGTCGCTCGAGTGAGTCTGGAGGTACGGAACCAAACTGCGGCGAACCTAGCCGGGTCGGGTTAAGAACCACCTGAACGAATGGTGAAGGACGGCCAGGGGCTTAGCCGAGCCGCTGATAGGAGCATCACAATTCCTTCACGATCTCTTCATGCCTCCCTCGTGAGTATGTCTACCTAAGTAGCCGGGTATCGCTGCGTGCCCGCTCGACGATGCTAAGTGCCTGCAAGTGCCTGATCTGGTAGACTTTGAATGCAACGAGCCGCTGGCGGAAATGAACCGGAGGATGCGCCGATGAGACCTTCCCGTTGGTTACCGACCGCTGTGGCGGTCATCGCGCTCGGGGCCTGCACGAACGAGAGGCTGGTGTTCGTCAATCGCCAGTTCAACCCACCGCGGGACAGCGTAAACGGCTTCCTCGGCTATTTCGACGTTGCGACCCAGCAAACCAGCTGTGGCAACTGCCACGTGGAACACCAGGCCGAGTGGAAGCTCACCAAGCACGCCGACGCGTGGGCCGACCTCCAGGCGTTGCCGCAGCCGGCGGACAAGAGTAGTTGCGTTGGGTGTCACTCGGTGAGCCAGTATGGCAACATGGTTGCGGGCAATGCGGGTTACCTCAAGGTGACGGACTCATCGTATCACGACGTGCAATGCGAGAACTGCCACGGCCCCGGCTTCGACCACGCGACCACTCCTGATGCCGGGACGGCGCCGCTGGCGCGCATCAGCGCCGATACCGGCCTGCTGAGTGCCGGCACGTGCGGCTCGTGCCACTCAGGCACACACCATCCGTTTGTCGAGGAGTGGAAGCAGTCCATCCACGCGCTGAACGGCCGCCACGCCGACGAGGCAGAGTGCCAGGAGTGCCACACGGGGCAGGGCGCGTTGAAAGCCTGGGGCGTGACATCCGACTACGTCGGCAGTGGGGACCCGATCACAGCGGCGAACGGCCTGGGGATCACCTGCGCCGTCTGTCACGACCCGCATGATTCCAGGAATACGGCGCAGCTCCGGTGGCCGCTCGAGACCAACGATCCGTCCCAGAACCTGTGCATGAAGTGCCACTATCGGCGTACGGAGCCGCTGGCCCTGGACTCGACAAGGGCCCTGAGCCCGGGGGGCAGCAACTCGCCGCACGCGCCGCAAGGCGCCACCCTGATCGGCGAGGTCGGGTATCAAAACCCGACCTACCTCGACCCGGTCCTGGTCCAGGTGTCGAAGAGCGCGAGCCACGGGAACCTCAACAAGAACCCCAAACTCTGCGCGGGCTGCCACCTCTATTCCTTCCCCGCAGTGAATGACGCGGGCGTCGCTTCTACGGTGACCGGGCACCTGTTCCGGCCGATCCCCTGCTACGGGCCGGACGGTCTGCCCACGGACTCGATAAAGAACTGTGCGTACGTGCCGGGCACGCCGGGCACGCCGGGTGGCCGGTCGTTCAAATCGTGCGCGCAGTCGGGATGTCACTTGGGCGAGAACGAGGCGGCCGGGCTGCTTGCGGTGGCGCGCGGGCGGATCCAGACCCTGACGGCCACGCTGCTCGTGAATACCGGGAGCAGCACCAACGCGATTGACACGCTCGATTCCGGGATTATTCCCGCGGTCCTCAGGAACACGTGGAGTCAGAGAGGGACGCTCAACAACCTGTCATTGCTGGCGAACGGCGCATTCCTGCTCGGCGACAGCATCATCAATCTCGACGCTGCGACCGTGACGGGCACGCTGGTGGCGGGGAACACCCTGAGGATCGGCACCACCGAATACACCATCACCGCGAATGTCACGGCCGCAACGAACAAGCTCAACGGTGTGCATATCACGCCGGCGCTGGTCGCGCCGCTCGCGGACAACGCGCCGGTCCTCGTCATATTCATGGCCCCGCTGCTCGCGGGAGACCGGGTCATCACGGCCATGGATGGGGCCGAGTTCAACGTGCGGACATTTGGTGAGAACGCTGCCGGAGATTTCGTCATCGCCAGCGGCAACACCGACAGGTCGCACACGGTGCACAACCCGTTCCTCGCCGAGGCGCTGCTGCGGGCGAACATCGAGGAGTTGACCGCCCTGTACGGCTCGCAGCCGTGGTTCCCGGTCATCTCCCAGAAGGCGCGAGCGATCTTGGCTGGCCCGCTGGGTGCCAATGGCACAGTGCCGTACCCGCGGCCGGCCGGCAGGCGCGTAGCGTCGCGGTAGCCGATTGGTCGCATGATCGGTATCATCGGCCCCGGAGCCTCCACGGTCTTCGGGGCCGACTCGTAGTCTGAACGAATCCGTCTGGGGGAATCATGGTGCTGGGATCCGCTATCGAGCAGGCGGACGGTCCCGAGCGGGCGGGCGATGGAGAGCCCGGCGAGCCTGAGGCCATCGCCCCGAAGGCCGGATTCAACGAGTATCTGCTCGCCGGCGTCATCGTCCTGACGCTGGTCACGGTCGCCCTCGGCATCATGTTCTATCTCCTGCCGGGCGACTATCTGCAGATCCCCGAGCTGCAGCCGACGGTCCGGGTCGCGCGGGAGTCCGACTTCCCTGTGGGCGCGAGCCGGGTCGTGAGTTGGGGCGCACGGATCGTCCTCGTCGTGCGCGCCGGCGAGCGGGAGTACTCCGCCCTCCAGGGGACGTCCCCGATCGACGGCTGCATTCTGGATTGGGACGCCGCGTCGCTGCGTGTGGTGTCGCCGTGCAGCTACGTAGTGTACGACCTGCACGGGAACGTGGTGCGCGGGCTGACGACGATACCCCTGCAGCGATTCGCGCTGTTCGTGCGTCAAGGCACCGTGTACGTGACGGAGCCATAGATGACGGGCCGATTCAGGCGCGCGACGGCGCAATGGGCGGCGCAGTTCTGGGCCGACCTGAAAGCGAGCACCGACGCCGGTCTGCTCGGCATCCTGCGATTCCTGGGGCTGCTGTACGGGCCGATCGACGCCAGGCTGCCGATCGATCAGGCGTTCCGTAAGGCGCTGAGGTACCGGCTCGCGCCACACGTCGGATGGCGACATGCGCTCGGTGGGATTGCGTATCTGCTATTCATTATCCTCGTCGTGACCGGTGTCCTCCTGTCGGTTCACTACCGGCCGTCGGCGCAGGAGGCCTACCCGAGCCTGCAGCACATCATGTCGAACGTCACCCTCGGCTGGCTGATTCGTGATCTGCACGTGTGGTCGGCGAGCCTGCTCGTGCTGGTGGTACTCGCCCACATGGCGCGGGTGTTCTTCGATGTCGCGTACAAGCCTCCCCGTGAGACCAACTGGCTCGTCGGCGTGTTGCTCCTGTTCCTGGTAATGGCCTTTGGCGCCTCCGGGTATCTCCTGCCCTGGGACCAATGGGCCTATTGGACCGTGACGGAAGCGTTGAATGCGCTGGCCGCCGTCCCCCTCATCGGCGGCGCGGCCGTCGCGGTGCTGCGGGGCGACCCGATCGTCTCGGGGGCGACGTTGAGCCGCTTCTTCGCCATGCACGTGATCGTGCTTCCCTGGATCACCTTGGCGCTCCTGGCGTTTCACTTCACGATGGTCCGTCGGCATGGCGTCGCCCCGCCCAAGCGAGCTCCGGCCGAGCCAGGAAGCGGCCGCGTCTTTTTCCCCAGTCACCTGCTGCGATCGTTCATGGTCGCCGTCCTGACGTGCGCCGTCGTCGTCACGGCGGCGGTTCTCTGGCCGCGCCCGGTCGGCGATCCGGCGAACCCGGCCAAGCTCCCGGACGCCGTGCGCTCCACCTGGGTGGTCGTGGATGTCTCGCGGGCCCTCACGCATTACCTGGGTGCCTGGGGTTTCGTCGGCTTCACCCTCGTGGCGCTCGGGCTGGCGTTCGTGCCGCTGTTCGACCGCGGCCCGGAGCGAGACCTCAAGCGGCGGCCGGTGGTCGCGACTCTCGGATTGGTCTTCTTCGTGGGCTTCGTCGCGGCCTGGATCGCCGGTCGACAGTTGCGTTCCGCGCCACCGCCTGAGACGCTGCGGGCGGTGAGCCAGGAGCCGTTGCCGGCGCCGGCAGCGGGGGCTCCGCTGCCACAGCTCGGCCCGAGCCCCACCCAGGCGGCGCCGAGCGGTGACACCACCCACGCCGACCGGGGGGCACGATGAGCGGCGGCTCGATACTCGTGACGATCGCGATCGCCGTGGCCGCCACGCTCCCCTCACCTCAGGCGCACGCCACGCCGCTGATGCAGGCCCAGGTGGGATCGCAGCTGGACACCACCTATGGGTGCGTCGCGTGTCACGCCGATAAGCGGGCGGCCTTCGTGCAGGGTGTGCATGCGGAGCGCGGTATCCGGTGTCACGATTGTCACGGCGGCGATCCCTCAGCTTTCGCCCTGCCGGCCGCTCATCGCGGCGGCTTCACCGGTGCACCGGGCAAGGTAGCGACCGTCGCCCTGTGCGGCTCATGCCATTCGGACCCCAACCGGATGCGACAGTACGGCCTGCCGAGCGGCCAGGTCGCTGAGTTCCGGACCAGCCGGCACGGCCGGCTGCTGCTGGTCAGCCATGATCTCGACGCCCCGACCTGTACCGACTGCCACGACGCGCACACCATCCTGCGGCCGGACGACGCCCGCAGCACCGTCTACCCCACCAACATCCCGACCACGTGCGCACGCTGCCATGAGGACAAGCGCCTGATGGCGAAGTACCGGCTGCCCACGGACCAGGTCGAGCGCTATCGCCGGAGCGCGCACGGCGTGGCGCTGTTTCGGAATCAAAACTTCGCCTCGCCGACGTGCGTGGGCTGTCACGGATCCCACTCCGCGCTGCCGCCGACGGTCAAGGAGATAGCCAATGTGTGCGAGCGGTGTCATATCCTGGTGGGCCAGGCCTTCGACCGGGGTCCACACGGGCGTGCCGCCCACGACGGGAAGATCGCGGGGTGCCTGGGATGTCACCAGAACCACGACACGGAGCGGGTGCCGGCCGACCATATCGCTGCGGCGTGCGCGAAATGTCACGCCGCGGGCAGCGGCGCGTATGCGCTTGGTACCCAGATCCAGCAACGTGCCGTCCAGGCGTCGCAGGAGCTGCGGGCGGCTCAGCTCGCCATCGCGCAATTGTCGCTCGCCGGACGCCAGACCGGCGACGCCCGGTTCCGGTATCAAACCGCGCTGACGGCGTACGAGCAGATCGCGCAAGCGCAGCACAGTCTCGACCCCGAGCACCTGGACGACCTGGCGCGGCAGGTGCGCTCGATCTCCCGGGATCTGCGGGGAATGGCGGAGGTGGCCGACGAGCAGCGTTGGGAGCACAAGCTGCTGCTGGTGCCTGTGTGGTTTCTCGCGCTGGCCTCGCTGGTGCTGGCTTGGTTCGCGCTGCGCCGCCTTGAGGGAAGAGCCGAGCGGCTATGACGGCTCCCCCCGGCCGGTTGCACCGGTTCAAGCGGGTGCTGCGGGCGCTGATCCCGGTCGCCATCCTGGCCGT
The DNA here is from genome assembly GCA_041485045.1 of Gemmatimonadota bacterium. Classification (GTDB taxonomy): domain Bacteria; phylum Gemmatimonadota; class Gemmatimonadetes; order Gemmatimonadales; family GWC2-71-9; genus DASTHG01. The sequence continues at coordinate 8,763 of JBGPIW010000004.1, forward strand.
CATCCTGCTGGTCGTGACGAGCATCGGATTCATCGAGTACAGCGCCCGACCCAGCTTCTGCAAGAGCTGCCACATCATGCAGCCCTACTACGACTCTTGGGCCACGTCCTCGCACCGCGATGTGGCGTGCATCAAGTGCCACTACGCGCCGGGGATCCGGGCGGAGGCGATGGGGAAGGTCCAGGCGGCCAACCAGGTGGTCAAGTACATCACCGGGAGCTACGGGGTCAAGCCGTGGGCGGAGATCGAGGACGCCGCGTGCCTCCGGTCGGGGTGCCATTCGGAACGGAAGGTCGAGGGCCTGGTCGACTACAAGGGCGTGCGGTTCGACCACGCGTCGCACCTGGGGGAGCTGCGTCGCGGCAAGCAGCTGCGCTGTACCAGCTGCCACTCCCAGATCGTGCAGGGACAGCACGTCGCCGTCACCGATGCCACGTGTTTTCTCTGCCACTTCAAGGACCGGCCGCCGGGCGCGCCGATCGCGGGATGCACCGGATGTCACTCGTCCCCCCCGCGCGTCGAGTCCGCCGCCGGCTATGTGGTGGACCATTCGCAGTACGTGAAAGACCGCATTTCTTGCATCTCGTGCCACAGCGAAGTGACGGTGGGCTCGGGCGCGGCAGAGCGGTCCCGCTGCTTCAACTGCCACAACGAGCCCGCCCGCCTCGAGCAGTTCGAGAATACGACGCTGATGCACCAGGTCCATATCGCCGAGCACAAGGTGGAGTGCACCCAGTGCCATACGCCGATCGAGCACCGGGTCGTCGCGCTCACGTCCACGTTCGAGCTCGACTGCAGCAGCTGTCACGCGCAGGTCCACGATGCGCAGCGGCGCCTGTACGCCGGGATGGGCGGGCACGACGCCCGGAACATGCCGAGCAAAATGTTCCTGGCGCGCGTCTCGTGCCTGGGCTGCCACGGGCAGCCGGCGACCTTGCGCGGACACGAGCGCGTCCAGCTGGCGGGCGAGGCCTCGTGCCTGTCCTGCCACGGCATTCGCTACGCCAACATGCTGCCCTCCTGGCAGGAGGAAATGGACCGCAAGATCAAACGGGTGGAACCGATCGTCGCGGGCGCGCGAGCGGCGTTGAACGCGGTTCCGATCCGGCAGCGCACGGTGGCCGACAGCCTGCTGCGCCTGGCCCAGGAGAACTTCGATCTGGTGCGCCTCGGAAAGCCGGCCCACAACGTGGTCTATTCGGACGAGCTGCTGCGGGCGACGGTGCAGCTGGTGCGGGACGCCGTGAAGGCGGGCCGCCTGCCCTACGCCTTGCCGGCCGTGAATCTGGGTCCCCCGGTGGGCCAGAACGCCTGTTTCCGCTGCCACGTCGGCGTGGAGCGGAGGACGGTGCCGTTTCAGGGTGGCGAGTTCAATCACGAGCCGCATGTGCTCCGCGGCGGGCTGACGTGCGGCGAATGCCATACGCCCCTCGAGAATCACGGCGGCACGACGATTACCACGCGGGCGGGGTGCGCAGCGTGCCACCATAGCGCCATTCGTCCGATGAACTGCGCGGCCTGCCATGCCGGCCCCGGTGGGGTCCCGGAATCGACGCTGCCGCTGGCCACCGGAGACTTCTCGCACGGCGTCCACCGCGCAGCGGGTCTGGCCTGTACCGCGTGCCATTCGCCGCCCACCATGAGCGCGCGCAGCCTCGACTGCGACAACTGTCACGATCAGCATCACCAGCCCGAGCGGGCGTGTTTGTCCTGTCATCGCGGCGGGGTGCTGGAGCAGCATACGCGAGCGGTGCACATCGCCTGCGTGGAGTGCCACGAGGGGGCGGCCACCCTCAACCGCTGGTCGCGCCAGATATGCACGACGTGTCACGTGAAACAGGCGACCGGGCACAACCCCGGGAAGCCGTGCGAGGCCTGTCACAAGGTGCCGGCCATGCAGCGTGGTCAGTAGGACCATGTCATCGCGAACGTTCTCCCGGCTGTTTGGGCTCCTGGTGGCGAACCTGCCGCTGGCGTGGGGAGCGGCCTATGGCCAGGCGTCCCAGGTCGTGCAGTGCGAGAAGTGCCACGGCAACCGCGACTTCATCACCGGGAGATCGGGCGGCCCGCAGGACACGTCGCTGTACGTGCCCGCGGCGATCCTGCAGGAGACACGGCACAGCGGCCTGCGGTGCGCGGACTGCCACCGGGGCTACGAGGCCGGGTACCCCCACCGGGTCGCCACCAAGGTGGTGCCGTGCCAAACCTGCCACGCCCGGGAAGGACGGGACTGGGAGGCTTCGATTCACGCCGCGAACGCCGCGGCTCAGGGAGACGCCCCGAGCTGCGCGCGGTGTCACGGCTCCCACGTCGTGTACGGGACGGGAGATCGTCGCTCACCGACCCACCCGCTGAACGTCGCTGCGTTGTGCGGCAGTTGCCACGCCGATCCCCGCATCATCGGGACCTACTTCGCGACCCCGGGCAAGGCCCAGGCACGCACGGCCGTCGCGCAGTACTTCAAGACGGTCCACGGCAACGCCCTGACGCGCGACGGGCTGGTCGTCTCGGCGACCTGCAACGACTGCCACGGGGCGCACAAGGTGCTGCCGGCGGATTCGGCGGAGTCGACGGTGAACCGGCGCAACATCCCGGCGACCTGCGGAGCGTGCCACGTTGGGGTCGCGGAAGTCTACGAGCGTTCCGCCCACGGCCTGGCGTACCGCACCGGCCGGAAGAACGACGAGGGCCACGAGGCCCCCGTGTGCGTGGATTGCCACACGGCCCACGGGATCGTACGCGCCGATCAGCCGCAGTGGCTCCTCGGAGTGGTGGCGGAGTGCGGGAGCTGTCACAAGCACCTCTATGAGACGTACTTCGAGACCTACCACGGCAAAGTGACGCGTCTCGGCTTCACCCTCGCGGCGACGTGCAGCGACTGCCACACGGCGCACGACATGCGTCCCGCGTCGGACGCACGCTCCTCGGTATTCCCGGCGAACCGCGTGGCCACCTGCGCCAGGTGCCATCCGGCGGCCAACGAGAACTTCGCGCGCTATCGCCCGCATGGAGATCCCAGGGACCGCGCGCGGTACCCGGTGCTGTTCTGGACCTGGCTCTTCATGACCCTGCTGCTGGCCGGCGTCATGCTGTTCTTCGGGACCCACACGCTCCTGTGGTTGACGCGTATCGTCATCGACCGCGTGCGCGGCGCGGCCGCGCAACCTCCCGGGACCGGCCCATGACACCGCAAACGCTGGACGCCGCCAGCCGCGGCGAGCAGCCCTATCTCTGGCGGTTCACGCCGCTGCAGCGCACGCTCCACGCTCTGGTGATCGTCTCGTTCCTCGGTCTCGTCATCACCGGTCTCCCGTTGCGCTTCGCCTACGCGCCGTGGGCTCGGGTGCTGGTGCGCGCGCTGGGCGGGCTCGCGGCAGCCGGCGTCATCCATCGGTTGTGCGCGATCATCACGTTCGGCTACTTCACGGCCCACGTGGGGTCCCTGATCTACCGCGTGGCCCGCGGGACCTCCTGGAAGCGGATCCTCTGGGGGCCGGATTCCATGGTGCCACAGGGCAAGGATGTGCGGGACCTGATCGGGATGTTCAAGTGGTTCCTGGGCCGCGGGCCGCGGCCCCGGTTCGAGCGGTACAGCTACATGGAGAAGTTCGACTACCTGGCGGTATTCTGGGGAGTCGCCATCATCGGGTTTTCCGGGCTGCTGCTGTGGTTTCCCGAGTTCTTCTCGCGCTTTCTCCCCGGCTGGGTTTTCAATGTCGCCACGATCATTCATGGGGATGAAGCGCTGCTCGCAATGAGCTTCATCTTCACCATCCACTTCTTCAACGTGCACCTGCGTCCGGAGAAGTTCCCGATCGACCTCGTGATTTTCACCGGGCGCGCCACCACGGACTACCTGAAGGACGAGCATCCGCTCGAGTACGAGCGCCGGCGGGAGGCGGGAGCGCTGGCAGGACTGGCCGCGCCTCCGGTGTCCCGTCTTGCTTACGTCTGGTCCGTCGCCCTGGGCTTCGCGTCGCTGGGGCTCGGGATCTTCGTCATCGTTCTCGTTCTCTGGGCGGTACTGCATTGAACCCCCGTCTCCCATTCGTCGCGGCGGGCGCGACGCTGTTGCTCCTGGGGCGCGCGAGCCCGACTCGCGCCCAGGGATACCGGATCCGCCTCGACACGCGGGTGCAGCAGATCTCCTACCGCGGCGTCACGCTCGACAGCATTCCGGTCACCGATACCGTCTCGGTGCCGGGGAGCGGACCGACCTCGCCCGATGGCTTCGCCGTGCTGTGCCGGACCGGCATGTCCTACTGCTCGTTCTTCCGGCCCGGTCCATGGCGCAACGGCGGCCCGCTGACCAGCACCGCCGACCTGACCGTGTGGGGCCTCGGCGTCACCGGCCTGAGCGTGCACGCGGCCGCGCGGTTCGGCGTCGACTTCGGCACGGCCGACGTCTGGCCCGGGACCAATCCGGCGGTGCAGTTGCTGGAGGGTTACGCGGAGTACGCCGTGACCCGCGCGACGGCGCGATTGGGCCGGCAGGTCGTCGCATCCCGCCTCGGCACGACCGGATTCGACGGTGGCGGGGTCGTACTACGCGACGCGCGGCGTGGCGTGGAGATCCAGGGCTACCTGGGCTGGGGATTGGCCCGCGGCGTCGCCTTGCCGGTCACGAGTCCGGCGCTCAATCCGCTGGATGACTTCCAACCGCGACACCGCCAGCTCGTCGCCGGCGCCGGCGCCGGCTGGACGACCCGCCCGTTGGACCTGCGACTGGACTACCTGCGCGAAGTCGACCCCGGTACCGACCACTTCGTCTCGGAGCGGGTCGGCGTTGGGGCCACGCTGCGACCGATCCCGGGCGTCCAGCTGGCCGGTGGCGCCGACTACGATATCGCCGCCGGCTGGTGGGGCAGCGCCGAGGCATCGCTCTCGTACGCGCAGTCCAAAGTGCAGGCGAGCGTTGGCGCCCGTCGCTACCGGCCGCACTTCGATCTCTGGACCATCTGGGGCGCGTTCAGCCCGGTGCCGTATCACGCCGTTCAGGCTTCCGTAGCCGTCACGGCGATTCGCCGGCTCGAGCTGCGGGGCCGTTGGGAACGGTACGAATTCGATCCGGCGGAGGCGGCGACGCCGCTGTTCGCCGCGAAGAGCGACGGCTGGCGCTGGGAGGTGGGCGGGACCTACCAGCCGCTCAGCGTCCTGACGGTGGACGCATCCTACCGCGAGGAGTACGGGCCGGGGGCGGGCGTCGCCGCGGTGGCCGGGACCCTCACCTACCAGCCTTCCCGGCGGCTTACCGTCGTGCTGCTCGGTTCGCAGGCCACGCGTCCCCTGGAGTTCCGCTTCAATGAAGCCGAAGTACGGATTCTCGGACTGGACGCGCAGTTCGAGCCCAGCCCGCGCGTGCGGCTCGGCGCGTCGGCCGACCGCTATCGGGAGATACATAGCCGGCCGGACGCGGGCGCGTTCGACTGGAATCAATGGCGCGTCACCGGGCGGGTGGCGCTGCTGTTCGGGAGCTCCGCGGATCTGCGCGGCCTGCCGCCATCCATACGACTGTTGCCGGGAGGGAGGTCGGAACGATGATCTCTCGAGCCTCGGTCTCGGCGTTGGTGGTCATCGTGAGCGTGGTGGCCGCGGGCGGGCTGCGCGCGCAGCAGCCGCCCAAGTTCGACCATCTGAAGCATGCTGGCCTGTTTCCGACGTGCACCGGGTGCCACCAGGGGGCCGAGGATCCCGACCAGGAGTTATTGCCGGATTCCGCAGCCTGCGTGACCTGTCATGACGGAACCTCGCATCCGCTCGTCGGCTGGCGGCGACCGACGGAAGCGCGTCCCAGCAACCTGAAGTTCGCCCACGAGCTGGTGCCCCTGATGACGAGAGAGACTCCGCAGGGAACGCAGGAGCTCTCGTGCCAGGACTGCCATATCGCCCCGGGTGGAGCATGGATGGCGGTGCGTCGGGCTACCCCCGAGGGTTGCCTGGCATGCCACGGGCCGGAGGTCAAGCAGCATCTCGCGGCTCCGGACAGCCTGTGCCAGACGTGCCATCTGCCGCTGGTGCGTGCCGTCACGCTCCGGCCCGCTGACATTGCCGGTTTTCCCGCGCCTCCGTCGCATCAGGCGCCGACCTTCGTGAGTCGCGCGGGCCACGGCGCTCTGGCCCGGGCGACGACCGACTCTGTGGCGGCGAGCTGTACGGTCTGCCACGCCCGGGACTTCTGCATCACGTGCCACGTCGATGCACCGGAGCAGCCGGCCATCCAGGCGCTCGGCGCCGATGCGCGGTCGCGGGCGATCGCGGTCCGGCTCGCCGCACCGCCCTCGCATCGCGAATCCGACTTCCTGTCGCGGCACGGCGGGATGCTGCGGGCGGACGCCCGCGCGTGCGCGACGTGCCATACCCGTGAGAGTTGCCTCGCTTGCCACGCCCCGTCGCAAGGGGTTTCGGCCGCACTCCATGCGGGCGGGGAGGGGCGGGGCCGGGGCGCCCAGCCGGTGCGCTACCCGCCCGAGTCGCACGGGGGGAATTTCGCGGCGCGGCACAGCCAGATCGCAGCCACGACGCCGGCCTCCTGCGCGGGCTGCCACGTCCGCACCGATTGTCTCGAATGCCACCGGCCCGCCGCGGCCTCGCGGCCCGGTTATCACCCGGCGGGATTCCTGACGCTCCACCCCGCCGCGGCGTACGCGCGCCAGACTTCTTGCAGCGATTGCCATAATGTCGGCAGTTTCTGTGCGACGTGTCACGCTTCGGCCGGGTTGGTCAGCAACGGCCCGCTGCAGTCCGGTTATCACGATGGCAGCCGCTTCTTCGTGGCCGGCCACGGGCAGGCCGCGCGCCAGAATCTCGAGAGCTGCACAGCGTGCCACGTCGAGCGCGACTGCCTGACCTGTCACTCCGCCGTCGGCGGACGACGTTTCAATCCGCATGGACCGGGATTCGACGCGAACCGGCTGCGGCGTAAGAATCCGGAGATGTGCGCGGCGTGCCACGGGACGGCAATCCCGACGCGCTGAGCGTGACGACCAACGGGAGGTAAATCGGATGGCGACCGGGCCCGCAGAACCGCCGCCCACCGGGCGGCGCACGTTCCTCAGATGGGCGACGGCGATCGGTGGGTTCTTCTCGACGCTACTCGCCGGGGTCCCGGCGGTGCGAGCGTTTCTGTCTCCCACCTTCAGGAAGACGCACCAGGAGAAGTGGATTCGCCTGGGAGAAGTCGATCAGTTCGATCCGGACACGCCAACAAAGATCGACTTCGTCGACACCGGCAACGACGCCTGGGTCGAGACACGGCGTCTGCGGAGCGTGTGGATCTACACCGAAGATGGCGAGCACTTCACCGTCTTCAACGGCCGGTGCACGCATCTCGGGTGCAACTACGCCCTCGATCAGGAGCACCGTGTCTTCCGCTGCCCCTGTCATACCGGGTACTTCGAGATCAAGACCGGTACGGTGCTCGGCGGCCCACCGCCCCGCCCGCTGGATCAGTTGCCGGTGAAGGTCGAAGATGGCATCGTCTACGCCGAGTACGAGGATTACCGGCTCGGCGTTCCTGAGAAAGTCAGGACGTGATCTCCATGGCCTCCATTTTCAAGTGGCTCGACGAACGGCTGGATCTACGCCGGGCCAAACGCGATCTCCTGGATCGCGAGGTCCCGGCCCGCCTGACCTGGTGGCATACGCTGGGCAGTGCAACGTTCACCGTGTTCCTCGTGCAGGTCATCACGGGTACGACACTCGCCACGTACTACTCGGCCTCTCCGGATCACGCGTACGACAGCATCCAGTACATCTCCCATCAGGTCGCGAGCGGCACGCTGCTGCGCGGCATCCATCACTGGGGTGCGAGCGCCATGGTCGTGCTCATCATCGCACACATGATTCGGGTGTTCGCGGTGGGCGCGTACAAGTACCCGCGGGAGGTCAACTGGCTGCTCGGTGTGGGGCTGTTCCTGACCGTCCTGGGATTCAGCTTCACGGGGTACCTGCTGCCCTGGGACCAGAAGGCCTACTGGGCGACCGCGGTCGGCACCAACATCGCGGGGACGACGCCGCTCATCGGCGGAGCACTTGTCGCCTTGCTGCGCGGCGGGTCGGAGCTCGGGGCTGCAACGCTCGCCCGCTTCTACGCGTTCCACTCCTTGTGGCTGCCGTTGATCCTCACGGTGGTGGTCGCGTTGCACCTGATCGTCCTCATCCGCCAGGGCATCGCGGCGCGTCCGAGGGACCTGGAGGTCGGCGCGCCACCCAGGACGAATGATCCCAAGTACCCAGAGTTCTACCGCGAAGCCTACGCGGCCACCAAGCGCGGCGGCATGAGGTTCTGGCCCGACATCCTCGGGAAGGATGCCATCGTTTCCGCTGCCGTCGTGCTCTTCATCGTGCTGATCGCGGTGCTCGTCCGCACGCCATTGGAAGCTCCCGCAGACCCAACCGACACGTCGTACGTACCGCGGCCGGAGTGGTACTTCCTGCCCATCTACCAGCTGCTGAAGCTCGTCCCGGGGTCCATGGAGAGCCTGATCGCGGTCGGCGTGCCGAGTGTGCTCGTGCTCGTGCTGCTGGGACTCCCGTTCTTCGATCGGAGGAGCACGCGGAATCTGTTGCACCGACCCGTCGCAATGCTCGGGCTGGCGTTCATCCTCGGTGGGGCAGGGTTCCTGATTGGGGCGGCCGGTCGTGGTCCTCGCGCCGCGGAGGCGGGACCCGTACTCAGCTCGGTGCAGCGCGCCGGTCGGGCCCTGTTTCAATCACAGCAGTGCGGGGGCTGTCACCGGCTCGCGGGGCAGGGTGGGGAGGAAGGCCCGGACCTCACGAAGGTGGGGCTGCGCCACTCGGTGGGATGGCTGCACAGCTTCCTCGAATCGCCGAGTCGCTTTCATTCGGAGTCGCGCATGCCCGCCTACGGGCCGCCCGCGCTCACGCACCAGGAGATCGAAGAATTGGCCCAGTATCTCAGCTCGCTCCGTGGACGGGAAGAAACGCCACCACAGTTCTACGATACGTTTCCACCGCCACGCGGCCCCTGAGGACAATGGCCCACCGGCAGTACCCGGACGTCAAACAGGGGCTCCGCGAATCGCGGGGCCCCTGTTCGATCGTGCCGACCGTGCCTCAATCTACGGCTTGTGCGCGCTCGGCAGCGTCTTCACGTAGTTGGCCACCGCCGTCATCTGGTCTGCCGTCAGCTTGTCGGCGAGCGGCTTCATGTCCCCTCGACCCTTCCTCACGACGTTCACGATCGAATCGATCGAGAGGCCGGCCATGAGCGCCGAATCAGAGAGCGTCTTGAGCTTGGGATACAGGCCCACCATGCGCTGCGTCGGCGTCCCGGTGGCTCCATGGCACGTCCGGCAATGCTGGCGGTACACCGCCGCACCGCTGTCTGGGGCCTGTGCCGCAGCCGCGCGCGTGCCGATCGTGAGCGAAAGTGCGATGCCAACTGCAAGAACTGACATGATGGATCTCATGAAATCTCCAGAGAAAGTCATCGACAAGATCGTCTATATCGACGAAAAGAACCGTGGTATCCGTCTGAAGATACCTTATTTGGGCCTACGGCCGCCGCGCCGTGCTGTCTCCCAGCGTCTTCACGAATCGCGCGACCGCCGTGATCTCGGCGTCCGACAGCTTGTCGGCAAACGCCTTCATATCGCCGACGCCGGTGCGCGTCACCGCAGCGATCGAGTCGGTGGACAGCGCAGCGAGAGTGGCCGAGTCTGCCAGCGACTTCAGTTTCGGGTAGAGCGAGACCATGCGCGGCGTGGGAGCACCCTGGGCGCCGTGACACGACCGGCAATGCTGTCTGTACAAGGCGGCGCCGTCCGGCTCTTGCGCTTCCAGGCGAGCGGCAACTGACCCCAGTGCCAGCAGCGTGCCCACGGCGAGCGCGTTCCATGTCCACGAATGCAAGCTCATCTTCCCTCCCAACGTAATAGGTCGTCCTTCGATCGCGCGAGGGGCGCTCCGCGAGACACTCTCATACGAGCCAACCGACACGTTGTTCCCAGCCTTTCCGGGCATCACGCCAAATTCATCGTCCGTTCACGGTCGGTTCACTAAGCATTGCTCGCCCTACCACTCGTCATCCTGTGGGAGCGGACGATTGGACGGCGCGGGGAGCGGTGGATTAGTTTTCAGCGCGTCTGTATTGTCTTCAGGGCCACCGCCACGGCCCGACCCAGCGTGCGGCTGCAGCAGTGCCACGTTCTCCGGAGGGATATCCATGCGCGGTGCGAAGTGGATTGGCGGCATTCTTGCCCTCAGCGCCACCCTTGCAGGGTGCCGACCCTCCCAGCCTTCCGAACGAGCCGGCGACACCACGACCGTTCCCGGCGGCCTCAGCCGCGCCGACCAGCTGTTGCTCGCGGCGGCAAAGGTGGCGTTGCCGCCTGCCGGGCTCGCTCCCGGGGATCTCCCCGATCCCGCCTCGCGCGACGCGCAGCTGGTGATCACCTACTGCGGGCAGTGCCACGCGTTGCCGACCCCCATGGCCCACAGCGCGACCGACTGGCCCAGCGTGGCCCGGCGCATGTGGTTGCGGATGGACTTCCTGCCGCCCTCGCTCGGAGTGAAAGTCCCGACGCCGGCCGAGCGGGGCACCATTCTCAGCTATCTGCTCGCCAACTCCCTGAAGGTCAGCGGTTCGGTCCTGCCGGCCGGCAAGGGACGCGACGAATTCTCGGTCGTCTGCAGCCAGTGCCACTCGCTTCCCGACCCGCGCGTCCATTCCGCCACCGATTGGCCGGCGGTCTACGCCCGGATGGAGCGCAACATGGAGCGGATGCAGGTCCAGGCGCCGGGCGGCCAGGTCAGCACCGACATCCTGCTGTATCTGCAGACCGTGGCGGGGAAGCGGCCTCCCGCGGCGGCGCGGTAGCCAAATCTCACGCGGGTTTCAGCACCGATTCACGGCTCGGGGTCTAGGTTGTCGGGCAGGAAGGGAGGTGAGAAACACATGTTAGCAATGACCCGCAAGACCCCGCGTGATCCGATGCTCGACCTGCTGTACAACCTCGAGCGGCGGATGGGGAAGATCTTCAATGAGCCGCTTGTCTTCACCGATTGGGCGGTACCCGAGCTGGCCAGCTCGGCCTGGGTGCCGGTGGTGGACATCTTCGAGGAAGTCGAGCACATCCGCATCGTCGCCGAGATCCCCGGTGTGAAACCGGAGAACTTCAAGATTTCGGTGGAGGGCAACGTGCTCACCATCCAGGGCACCAAAGAGCAGGTCGCCGAAGAGAAGGCCGAGAAGGTGCATCGCTATGAGCGGACCTACGGCACGTTCGAGCGCAGCTTCACGCTGCCTGCGACCGTGGACGACACCGCGATCAAGGCGGCCTATGAGCATGGTGTGCTGACGATCCTGCTGCCGAAGCTCGAGAGAGCCAAAGCTCGGGAGATCAAGGTGGATGTCGCCCCAATGAAGGCGCTGAAGACGTGACAACGGGGCGGTGAGGACGGACCAACGCCGGGATCCTGATCGATCCCGGCGTTCTTTCAGCCCACCAGCACCTCGGACACGGGGCGGCGTGGAGTCCCCGGGATCTCGCTCCCGTACCCCAGCCGGAGGAGCGCCTGCGGATATCCCGGCCGTCCCGCGACGACCTGCAGGCGGGGGCGCAGCTCGACGACCTCGATCGGTTGATTGAGGTAGGACGCCGAGACACCATCCACCTGCGCGCGCAGCACAACGTGAGACAGGGCCTCCCCGGCCTCCAGCCAGTGATACGGCGTGTCGCTCGGCGTGCCCACCAACGCCAGGAGCGGAGAGCCTTGCGCCAGCTCTTCGTCGTGGGCGGCACGGCCCCGACCGACGTCGAATGTCCGGACGATCAGCGGGCCGGCAGCCGCCATGATGTCCCCGAGCCCGAGGGCGAAGCCCGGCATCCCGTCGCGCCGCTCGCTCCGGTTGGGTCGCAGCCACGCGGCCAGCTCGCGGCGAAATCGCTTGTCGGCCATCTGAATCCGGTCCGCCTCGGCGACGAGACTCGCGATCGCGCTGCGCGCCTCCGGGGTCCGGAATACGTGCAGCCAGGCACCGTTGGCCTGGGCGGCTGCTTCCAGCGCCGCCGGGAGACTGCCCGGCAGGTGCCGGTCATCGAACGGTTGCCGGTTGGTATGCCGCCGCGGAATGGCGTGGAACAGAGCTTCATCCTCGGCCGTCCGCTCCCAGGCGCCGCTCACCCGGATGCGGGCCAGCAGATCCGGATCCTTGGGATTCGGGAGCCGCTCGACCTGCGGGGCGGAACCGAAATGCCGTAACGCGAGACAGAAGTGGAACAGCGCCCCGCCGCAGCTGATCACGAGCTCGCGATCGTCCGGGTCCACGACGGGGAGGGCCCGCGTCCGGTCCGCCATGAGCTCGAGCGCGTCACCCGCCAGCACGAACCGCCACGGCTGGCTGTTGTGACTCGACGGCGCGTGTACCGCGTAGCGTACGGCCGCCCGCAGCTTGTCCGCCGTCGTTCCCGTGATCGGAAACTCGTCCAGGGCTTCGACATAGGGTTCGAGCATGATGTCCGGCATGGGCGACCCTCCTCAGGTATCCAACGCCCAACCTAGAGGCGCCGACGTGAAGTCTTCCTAAACGCCGTTTGAAGCGCTTGACACATCCTTGACCCGCGCGCCAGATGATTGTGCGGCATCCCTTCTCGAGAGGCGCGCATGGCAACGCGGCTGACGTCCCGGCGGTGGCGGGTACTCTGCACCGCCGTATCAGGCCTCATCGCCAGCGGCTGCTGGCTGGTGCATCGGGTGGTCGTCGAAGAGGTCCGCCGGACTGCGGACTCGGTACACGTGGACACGCCGGTCAAGGCGCACATGATCGACGGCCAGACGGTGGTGTATGCCGCGGGCGTGACCCTCGCGCACGACTCGGTGTTCGGGGCCGGCACGCGCTACGACCTGCGCCTTCAGCCCATGGGACCGGTCGGGACGCTGCCGCTCGACAGTGTGCTGGGGATGGAGTCGTTCCGGCGCGTGCTGGACGCCGGGCAGACCTTGGTCTTCAGTACCTTGACCCAGGCCGGCATGGTCGGCCTGGGAATCGCCATCGCCTGCGCCGCGGACCCCAAGTGCTTCGGATCGTGCCCCACCTTCTACGCCGACAGTGCGGGAACCGAGGTGCTGCAGGCGGAAGGATTCAGCTACAGCATCGCGCCGCTGTTCGAGGCGAGGGA
>JBGPIW010000005.1:0-21800 GCA_041485045.1 Gemmatimonadota bacterium
CGGGCAAGACGGTGCTGCAGGGGATTTCACCACTCGGCGCGAAGACGGGCGAACGCGTGTTCGACGAGCGCTTCTCGCTCACCGACGACCCACTCGTGCCCGGCCGACCGGACTCGCGTCCCGTGGACGACGAAGCGGTCCTGTCGCGCCGCCTCCCGCTCGTCGAGCGCGGCGTGGTCCGCGGATTCGTGTACGACCTCGAGACCGCCGCGCGGGCGCAGACTGCGAGTACCGGGCACGGAGTCCGCGGGACCTTCGGCAAACCGCGCATCGCATACTCGAACCTGATCCTGGGGACGATTGCAGCGGGACGGGGGGCGGGTGGGTTCGGTGGAGGACTGTTGGACGGGATCGCCGACGGCCTGCTCATCGACGACCTCATCGGGGTCGGACAGGGCAACGTGATCAGCGGCGCCTTCAGTCATCCCGTGGCGCTGGCCTACCGCGTGGAGCGCGGGGCGATCACGGGTCGCGTAAAGGACGCTGCCGTTGCGGGGAACGTGTACGAGCTGCTGAAGAAGATCGGGGAATTCGGGGACGACGGCCGCTGGCTCTCGGGTCGCTGGGCGGCGTCGCTGCTGCTCGAGGGGGTGTCGGTCGCCCGCCGCTGAAGCGCTAGCCCTGCAACGCCTCCGCGTAGCTCATCCCCGTGGTCATCTTCTCGTACACTTCCTGCAGCGTCGCCGGCGACGCGGACAGAAAGCGGCAGATCGAATCACCCCGGGTGCGGCACTCCACTTCCATCACCGCCACCGTTTCGCCCGACACGCGGCCCATCAGGTCGGCGAGCATCCCGGAGCTGAAGAAGCACATCGGCATCTGCGCGGCGCCGGGCTCGGCTTCGGCCCAGTCGGGCGAATCGAGCGCCAGGGCGGCGCCCCCCACGGGTGTGACCGTCACGTGGCCCCAGCCGGACGACGCGAAAAAGTCGGACAACGCCCCGCCAAAGTTCGCCGCGTCCAGCTCCTCGGGATGCTCCGTGCCGGCGTGCGTGGCGAGCCAGCCGCACAGCGCCTGATACACGCCCTCGCCCGAGGCGTATCCCGCTTCCTGCAGAATGGTGATGGCGGCATCGGGCGCGTGTTGCGCCAGGCTGGTGTGCAGCTGGCGCAGGCCGCCCGAGCCGATCGTGAGTCCCACCGTCGTCATGCGGACGCCAACTTACTGCGTGGAGGTCGCGCGGCGCAACAGTTCTGCTTCGTCGATCACCGCGACGCCGAGCGTTTTGGCCTTTTCCAGTTTCGACCCCGGGCTCTCCCCGGCGACCACCGCGGTGGTCTGCTTCGAGACGCTGTCGGCCACGTGGCCGCCGGCGTCCTCGATCAGCCGGGTGGCCGCCTCGCGGGACAGCTCCGGCAGGGTCCCGGTGATGACGAAGGTCTGGCCAGCAAGCGCCCCACCTCCCACGCCAGTCGTGGCCGTCGGTTCGGTCATCGTTACGCCGAACCCCTTGAGATCCTTGATGAGGGCCTTGTTCGCAGGCGCGGCGAAGAACCCAGCCACGGCGTCCGCGATAGCCGGCCCCACGCCCCGAATCTTGTTGATTTCTTCTGCGGACGCCTTGGCGAGTTTTGCCATCTTTCCAAAGTGCCTAGCGAGGAGCCTCGCACCCTGCACCCCCACGTGCCGGATCCCGAGGGCGAAGAGCAAGGTTGAGAGCGCTTGCTGCTTGGACGCGTCGATCGCGTCGAGTAGCTGCTGCGCCGATTTTTCGGCGAATCCCTCAATGGTGAGCAGCTGTAGCAGGTTCAGCCGATTGCGGTCATAGAGGTCGGCCACGTCGTCGATCAACTTTGCGTCGAGCAGCGCGCGCACCCGCTCGTAGCCGAGGCCGCGGATGTCCATCGCCGCGCGCGAGGCGAAGTGCACGATCCCTTCGAGAATGCGTCCGGGGCACGAGACGTTGGGGCAGTAGACGATCACTTCGTCCTTCGGGTGCTCGACCTTGGATTTGCAGATCGGGCACCGCTCAGGCGGTTTGTAGGGCGGCCGGCGGCGTCGTCCTTTACTGATCACTGGTCCCAGGATCTGCGGGATCACTTCGCCGGCTCGCGTGACCTCCACGTCGTCTCCGGCACGCACGTCCTTCGCCAGGATCTGATCGAAGTTGTGCAGCGTTACGGTCGTGACGGTGACGCCGCCAATCCCCACGGGCTCGAGCACGGCGTAGGGAGTCAGGGCGCCGGTGCGTCCCACATTAACATTGATCTTGAATAGTTTCGTGACCGCGACTTCAGGCTTGAACTTTCGGGCGATCGCCCAGCGGGGCTCGCGTTCGCCCACCGTGCCGAGCTCCGCGTGCAGCGCCAGCCGGTTCACCTTGACGACGACGCCGTCGGCGCCGTAGTCGAGCTGCGGGAGGCGCTGCTCCAACGTGGCGATGGCCCGGTGCGCCGTCGCGAGGTCCGGCACCAGCTGGTGATGCGGCTCCACCGGGAATCCCCACGCGGCGAGCTGCTCCAGCAGGCCGTGCTGCGTGTCGATGGGCAGGCGCTGGCGCGGGGCCTCGACGTGGAAGCAAAAGACGCGCAGGCCCCGGGAGCGGGTGATCTTCGGATCGAGCTGGCGCAAGGCGCCCGCGGCGGCGTTGCGCGGGTTGGCGAACAGCGCTTCCCCGGCCTTGGCGCGCTCCTTGTTGACGCGGTCGAACTGGCTCTTCGACAGGTAGACTTCGCCGCGCACTTCCATCCGCGCCGGCCATCCCGTTCCTTGCAGTCGCAGCGGTAGGTCGAGGACGGTCTTCAGGTTGGGCGTGACGTCCTCGCCTTCCATCCCGTTCCCCCGCGTGGCGCCGGTGACGAGGGCGCCGTCGTCGTAGGTGAGGCTGACCGCGGCGCCGTCGATCTTCACCTCGAGGGTGTACCCGCCGTCGGCCACTTCCGCGACGAGCCGGGCGTTGCGCTCCTCCCAGGCCGTGAGCTGTGCTTCGTCGAACGCGTTGGCGAGCGACAGCATGGGGACGAGGTGACGGTGCTTCTTGAAGGCGGAGGACGGATCGGCGCCGACGCGGTGCGTGGGGGAGTCGGGGGTCCGGAGCTCGGGGTGCTGCCGCTCGAGCGCCTGGAGCTCCTGGAACAGCCGGTCGTATTCGGCGTCCGACAGGTCGGGGCGATCGAGGACGTAGTATGCGTGATTCGCCCGCTCGAGCTGCCGCCGGAGCTCGGCGGCGCGCGCGGCCGGACCGGTCACTGGCCTCTGGCTTCTTCTTGGATCACCGCGAGGGCGACACCCACGAGTCGGTCCAGCTCTTCGGCGCTCGCCTTGGGCAGCAGCCCTTCACCCCATGCGCCGTCCTGGCGTCCGAACGTTTCCATCAGGCGCCGCAGGAACGACAGCAGCGCCGTGCGCTCCAGCTCCATGCGCCGCATCACCTCGCCCGTCTCGGCCTGGCGCTGGGCCAGCCGTTCGTAGCGGTGGGCGTTGCGCAGCGCCTGCGCCGTGAGCGACGCCACCACCTGCACGAACCGCACGTCGAGGTCGGAGAACGTCGGGCCGTCGCGGAAGGTGCGCAGGAAAATCGCTCCGATCGCCACGCCGCGCCAATTGATCGGCACCACGGTGATCGACTTCACCCGCCGACTGGACAGCTCGTTCTTCACGTGCTTCAGGGTAGGGTCGGTCATCGCGTCGGGAATGAACACCGTCTCCCCGTGATGGATCGCACGCTTCAACTCCGGGTAGCGCTCGAGGTCCACGAGGTGATTGCGGATCGTCGGGTCCTCGTAGGATGCCACCAAGCGGACGTGCGTCCCGCCGCGCTCGGACAGGAAGATCGAGCAGCGGTCCAGGCCGAACGACTCGCCCAGCTTCCGGGCGATCGACTGCAGGATGTCGATGAAATGCAGGGAGCCCGAGATCTCTTTCAGGATCTCGATGACGGCGAGCAGGTGTTTGCGCTCGTGCTCCAGCTCGGCGATGCGCCCGGCCAGGCGCTCGGCCTCTGCGTGGGTGAGGGCCGATGAGATGGTCATGCCGCATACAATGGCGACCGCGCGCGCAGTGCGTCAAGTTGCCGGGGGTTTCCGGCCACGGTAGCTTCGTCGCCATGCGTGTCCTGGTCTTCCTCTGCATCGCCGCCCACACCCTCGTCGCCCAGGACCAACCGGCCCCGGCCCTCAGCGCCGGCCCTCTGGGAGTCTGGCGCGTGGTCCCCGGACTGCCGGGCATGGGCCGGCCGATCGACACGACCGCCACCGCGGCGCGCCGCCGGGCGCTCCTCACGCGGATCGGGCGGGGGGTCGTCCTGGTTCCGGCGGCCCACCAGCGGGACCTGGAAACCGACTACGTCCAGGACAACGATTTCCGCCAGCACAATACCTTCTTCTATCTGACCGAGCTCGAGGCGCAGGACGCCTGGTTGCTCATGAGCGTCCGGGGACCGGATTCGACCGACGTCGTCCTGTTCCTCCCCGCGCGTAACCCCGCGCAGGAGCGTTGGACCGGCGTGCGGCTCGGGCCCGACAGCACCGCCGCCCGGCTCACGGGCATCGGCACCGTCCTGCCGACCGACTCGCTCGAGCGTCGCCTGCGTCTCGCCCAGGTCCGCACGCGCGGGCCGGTCTACGTCCCGTTGGACGGGACGACGCGGGACGAGCGCCGGCTGCTCGATCTCGCGTTCACGGGCCGGGACATCCGGAACCTGCGCCCGATCGTGGACTCGCTGCGCCTCGTCAAGGACGCGGACGAGCTCGCACGGCTCCGCCTGGCGGTGAACATCAGCGTGCAGGGTCATCTGGCGGCGATGCGGGCGGCCCGTCCGGGAGTCTTCGAATATGAAATCGAGGCGGCGTTCGAAGGCGAGGTGCGTCGCCAGGGAGCCGACCGGCTCGGCTACCCGTCCATCGTGGGGAGCGGCCCGAACGGGACGACGCTGCATTACGACACCAACCGGCGCCGCGCCCAGGACGGGGAGCTGGTGGTCATCGACGCGGCCGGCGAATACGGGCAGTACACCGCCGACGTCACCCGGACTTGGCCGGTCAACGGGAGGTTCACTTCGCGTCAGAAAGCGGTCTACGATTTGGTGCTCGCCACCCAGCAGGCCGCGTTCGACGCCGTGCAGCCGGGCGTGAAGCTGGCGACACTCGACAGCATCGCGCGCACCTATATGCGCACCCATTCGGGTTCGCTGTGCGGCGACAAATCGTGCGACATCTACTTCGTCCACGGGCTGGGCCACTGGATCGGGATGGACGTCCACGACGTGGGCGACTACACCACGCCGCTCGCGCCCGGCATGGTCTTCACCCTGGAGCCGGGGATCTACCTGCCGGACGAAGGTCTCGGGGTGCGGATCGAAGACGACGTACTGGTCACGCCCGGGGGAGGCGAGTGGCTCTCGGCCGGCGCGCCGCGGACCACGGGGGACGTCGAGCGAGTGATGCGCCAGGGGCGCAGCGGGCGGCGCTAACCCTTGCGCAACCGGTCCCGCGCGTCGTTGGTCTTGCCGTTTTTCAGCTCCGCGAGTGCTTCCGCCGCGACGCGCTTATAGTACGGGTCCATCGGATCGCCTACCGGCAGGTGTTCGATGGTTTCCAGCTGCTCCATCGCCTTGGCGGGTTGGCCGACGTCCACATACACGCCCGCGAGCTCGAGCCGGTGGTAGACGTGCTGTGGATTCAGGCTGACGGCGCGCTCCATGTTCGCGACCGCGCTGTCCCAGGTGGCGCGATCCATGAACCCGGCGCCGAACAGGGTCTTGGCGAAGAAGCGGGTGAATCCCGAGAGCCGTTTCACCTCGGCGTTCCAGATCCCGAGGATGTGGTACGCGCCGTCGTGACGGGGGTCGAGCTGAACGGCGCGGGCGGCCTCGTCGTAGATGATCTTGGCGAACCGGACGCGCTCCTTGCCGCCGCGCGTGCGGGACAGCCGGCCGAGCACCAGGGCCAGGGAGAAATGGGCATCGGCGCTGGCGGAGTCGAATCGAATGGACTGCTCCGCCCAGGTGCGGCCCAGCGAGTACAGACTGTCGCGCCGCTGCTTGAGGGAATCGCCCAGCAGCTGCTTGGCGACGTCGGCGATTTCCCGGGCTGCTTTCCAGAGGGCCTCGGAGTACTGGGGATTGGCCGTGTGCACGCCGGCCAACTGTTGCAGCTGGGGGCCGACCTCCCGCTGGATGAGCTCGGCGGCCGCCTGGTAGTGCCGGAGGGCGTCCTCGGAGTGCAGCGCGGCGCGCGCGCTGTCCCCGAGCGCGACGTGCTGCGCGATGGGGGTTTGCGCCGAGAGCGGCGCGACGAAGAACGCGAGTGTGGCGAAGGACGCCGTGTAGCGCATTGCGGCTATTCGCATGGAGGTGGTTCCTAATGTTGGTGGTGCCTCTGATCGAGCGCAAGCGGGACGGCGGCGCGCTCACGCCCGAGGAATGGTCTGCGCTCGTCGCCGGCTATACGGCCGGCCGCATTCCCGACTACCAGATGTCGGCACTCCTCATGTCCGTCATGTGGCGCGGGCTCGAGCGTTCGGAGCTCGCCGCCCTTACCGACGCCATGATCGCGTCCGGCCAGCGGCTCAGCTTCGAAGGGTGGAGCACGCCGCGCATCGACAAGCACTCGACCGGCGGCGTCGGCGACAAAGTCTCACTCGTGCTGGCGCCGCTCGTCGCCGCGTGCGGCGTGGCGGTGCCGATGATGTCGGGACGCGGTCTCGGACACACCGGTGGGACGCTGGACAAGCTCGAGGCCATCCCCGGCTTTCGCACCGACCTCTCGCTGCCCGAAGCCAAGGCGCAGATCCAGAAGCTCGGCGCGGTGCTGATCGGCCAGACTCCGGAGATCGCCCCGGCGGACAAGCGGCTCTACGCCCTGCGCGACGTCACGGCCACGGTCGAAGCGATTCCCCTCATCTCCGCCAGCATCATGTCGAAGAAGCTGGCCGAGGGGCTCACCGGCCTCGTGCTGGATGTGAAACACGGCAGTGGGGCGTTCTTGCCCGAAACCGAGCGGGGGCTCGAGCTCGCGCGTACCATGATCGCGCTGGGCGAGGACCGCGGCTGCCCGACGGTGGCACTGCTCACGGCGATGGACCGTCCCCTGGGCCGGGCGTGCGGCAACGCCCTCGAGACCGAGGAAGCGATCCTGGCGCTGCGCGGCGAGGGGCCGGCGGACTTGATGGACGTCACCTACGCCCTGGGCGTCGAGATGCTCCTCATGGGGAAGGTGGAGCGGACGGCCGCCAAGGCGCGCCAGCGGCTGGAAAACGCGCTCAGCTCCGGCCTCGCCGCCGAGAAGTTCGAGCAGATCATCGAAGCGCAGGGCGGCAACCCCAAGGTGGTGGACGACGCCTCGAGCCTCCCCCAGGCGCAGGCAGTGGAAGTGTACGCCGCCAAACAGACCGGGGTGGTCACCCGGGTCGAACCGCGCGCCATCGGACGCGCCATCGTCGCGATGGGCGGCGGCCGTACCAAAGTGGAAGACACGGTAGATCCGACCGTCGGCTTCGTGATCACAGTGAAGCCCGGCGACAAAGTGCTGGCCGGCGAGCCGATCGCGTCGGTGTTCGCGCGCGACCCGGCGGGCATCCAGCTCGGGTTCGATGCCCTCACCCGGGCCATCGCGATCGGCGACCGGTTGGTGGAGCGACCACTGCCGCTGGTGTCGCACCGGGTGACCAAGGACGGAGTCGAAACCCTCACGCCGGGGGACAAGAAGAGCGCCCCGGCCCGGAAAAAATGAGGTGACGGCCCTGGACAGCAGAATCCCGTATCTCCCGGAGCGGATCGGTGGCCTCGGGGCCATCGCGCACAACCTTTCATGGAGCTGGAACCGCGACGCTCGGGCGCTGTTCCGCGTGATCGACCAGCCGCTCTGGCACCTCACCCGGCACAATCCCATTCGACAATTGCGGAAGGTGGACCCCGCCCGGCTCGCGGCGTGCGCCGAGGACGCGGAGTTCTTGCGCCGCTACGACCTGGTGATGGCGCAGCTGGCGCAAGAGGGGACGCGCGACGGCACGTGGTTCGCGACGACGCATCCGGACCTGGCCGACCGTCCCATCGCGTACTTCTGTGCCGAGTTCGGGCTGCACAATTCGGTGCCGATCTATTCCGGCGGGCTGGGCGTGCTCGCGGGGGACCACTGCAAGGCCTCCTCCGACCTGGGCGTCCCGCTGGTCGGGGTCGGACTGCTCTATACCCGTGGCTACTTCGACCAGCGGGTGCGGTTGGATGGCTGGCAGGAGGACGCCGACGAGACGTTCGACGCCAGCCTCACGCCGCTCGACCGCGTGCTCGGATCCTCCGGCGAGCCGGGGCTCACGACGGTCCGGCTGCATGGGCGGGAAGTCAGCGTAAGTGCCTGGCGAATGATGGTGGGCCGCGTCCCGATCTATCTCCTCGACACGGATCTCCCGCAAAACGATCCGTCCGACCGGGGGTTGTGCCAGCGACTGTACGGCGGGTCCGGCGACTTGCGGCTCAGTCAGGAATGGATCCTGGGCGTGGGGGGGGTGCGGGTCCTTCGGGCGCTGGGCAACTCGCCGGCGGTCTGGCACGCGAATGAAGGGCACGCGGCGTTCATGCTGCTCGAGCGGTTGCGCGAGCTCGTGCACCAGGGGACGCCCTGGGCCGATGCGCTGCACCAGGTCAGGATGGCGAGCGTGTTCACGACCCACACGCCCGTACCGGCGGGTCACGACGCCTTCGCGCTCGCCCAGGTGGAGGAGTGCCTCGGGCCGCTGTGGGACGAGCTGGGCGTCAGCCGGGAGACGCTGCTGGGCCTGGGGCACTCCCGCGATCACGATCACGACCAGTTTCACATGCCGGTGCTGGCCATCCGGCTCTCGGGGCAGGTCAACGGCGTATCGCGGCTGCACGGGGAAGTCTCACGCCGCCTGTGGAACGATCTCTGGCCCGACCGGGACGCCGAGCGGGTTCCGATCGGGCACGTGACGAACGGCGTCCACCTCTCGACTTGGATGTCCCATCACCTGTCGGAGCTGTTCGCCGTCCACTTCGGGTCGGAATGGACCCAGCGCGTGACCGAGCCGGACTTCTGGCCCAACGTGCTTGCACTGGACGACGCGGCGTTGTGGGCGATGCATACCGAGCTGAAGACACTGCTGCTGCGGAACATCCGGGATGTCGCCCGGCGGCGCTGGGTGGAGCAGTGGAAGACCGAAGCACTGCACCTCGTGGGCGCCGGGACCCTGCTCGACGAGCGCGCCCTCACGATCGGGTTCGCGCGGCGGTTCGCCACCTACAAGCGTGCGGGGCTGATCTTTCGGGATGTCGAGCGGTTGCGTCGCCTGCTGATCGATCCGTGGCGCCCGGTGCAAATCGTGTTCGCGGGGAAAGCGCACCCCGCCGACGAGCCCGGCAAGCAGGTGCTCCAGAAGGTCTACGAGTTCACGCGGGACCCGCGCTTCGAGGGTCGCGTGGCGTTCATCGAGGATTACGAGATGCATCTGGCCCACCGCCTGGTGCAAGGGGTCGACCTGTGGCTCAACCTGCCGCGGGCGCCGCTCGAGGCGTCGGGGACGAGCGGCATGAAGGCGGCGCTCAACGGCGTGCCCCAGCTCAGCACCCTGGACGGGTGGTGGCACGAGGGCTATGAGGGCAAGAACGGATGGGCGATACCCACGGTCCCGGAAGGGGAAGAGGCCGACGCAGCAGACGCGGAACGGCTCTACGACCTGCTCGAGCAGCAGGTGGTGCCGATGTTCTATAGCCGTGACGCGCGGGGGATCCCGCTGGGGTGGGTGGAGAAGATGAAGCACGCCCTGCGGGTGGCCGGGGAGCGGTTCACGGCGCGGCGAATGGTGCAGCAGTATGCGACGCAGTGTTACGTTCCAGGCATGCGGGGGGAACGCGGCGACGATCCGCCGACCGCGTGAGTGCGCGGCTGGTCGTCGCCGGGGCACCGGTGGGGTGCAGAGAGGCAGTGGGTCCATGAGAAGTGATCGAGCGAAAGCACCCTCCCCTCGGGGCTCGGGCCGGGTCAAGGCGACGGCGGGCCGCCGCGCGGCGGCGGCGGCGGGGGCACTCGAGCGAATCCCAGTCGTCCACCTCACCGCCGAGTACTGGCCGTTCGCCCGCACCGGCGGGTTGGGCGAGGCGGTGAACGGTCTCGCTGCCGCTCAGCACGCCGCGGGCTCGCCCGCGACGGTAGTCATGCCGCTGTATCGCACGGTCCGCGAGTCCGGCCCGGCGCTCGAGCGGGTCGGCCACCAGTTCTCAGTCACCATCGGCCCGAGAACCGAGTGGGTGTATGTGTACCGGTTGGCCGACCAGGCCCTCGGTCCCCGCGTCTTTTTCATCGAGCATCCCGATTTCTTCGATCGCAGCGGGATCTACGGCGATTCGGGCGGCGACTATCCGGACAACGCGCTGCGGTTCGCCTTCTTCTGTAAGGCGGCGGTGTCCGCGCTTCCGGCCATCGCTCCCGGCGCGCAGGTACTCCACGCCCACGATTGGCACGCCGCGCTCGCGCCGGTCTACCTGCGCACCGTGTTCTCCGGGTTGCCGTTCCATGACGGGCTCGCGACCGTGCTGTCGGTGCACAACGCCGGATTCCAGGGGCACTATCCACGGGAGACGATGAGCGACCTCGGCCTGGCCGAGGATCTGTACAACGGCCAGGCATTCGAGTGGTACGATCGCCTGAACATTCTCAAGGGCGGGATCGCGTTCTCGGACATCGTCGTCACCGTGAGCCCGACGCACGCGCGCGAGCTGTGCACGCCCACCGGTGGGTTCGGGCTGCAGGACACGTTCACGGCGCTCGGCGATCGGCTCCAGGGGATCCTGAACGGGATCGACCTCCAGACCTGGAATCCGGAAACCGACCCGCACATCGCAGCCAACTACACCGCGGACGACCTCGCCGGGAAACGTCGCTGCAAGGCCGCGCTGCAGCACGCCTACGACCTGCCGGCAGAGGCTCAGGTCCCCATCTTCGGCATGAGCGCGCGGCTCGTCGGGCAAAAAGGTCTGGACCTCGTGCTGGGCGGGACCCTGCTCCAGTCCGGCAACGCCCAGTTCATCTTCCTGGGGTCGGGCGAGCACCGCTATCACGAGGCGTTGGCCAATCTCGCCGCCGCCGCGCCGGAGCGGGTGGTCGCCGAGTTCGCTTTCACCGACCGGCAGGAGCATCTCCTGCTGGCGGGCGCCGACCTGCTGCTCATGCCGTCGCTGTACGAGCCCTGCGGGCTCACCCAGATGCGGGCACAGCGCTATGGCGCGATCCCGATCGTGCGCGCGGTGGGCGGCTTGCGGGACAGCGTCCAGGACGGCGTCACCGGTTTCCTGTTCGACGAATACACGCCCGCCGCGCTCGAGAGCAGCGTGGACCGCGTGGTGCGGCAGTACGAGGACCGGGACCAGTGGCGCGCCATGATCCGGCGCGCCATGGGAGCGCGGTTCGGCTGGGACCAGTCGACCGCGCAATACTCGGCGGTGTATCGCCGGGCCATGACCGCACGCGTCTCCAGCTGACGGATACCGCCGTGGACTTCATCCTCGCCTTGCACAGCCATCTGCCCTACGTCTTGAACCACGGGCGCTGGCCGCACGGCAGCGACTGGCTGTGCGAAGCCGCGGTGGACACCTACCTGCCGCTCCTCGAACAGCTGCGCGCGCTCGAGCAGGAGGGCGTTCCCGCGCCGGTGACCATCGGCATCACGCCGATCCTCGCCAATCAGCTGGCGAGCCCGGCGTTCGGTCGGGAGCTCGAAGCGTTTTTCGACCTGCGACTCACGGCCTGCGGGGAGGCGCCGGCATCGCTCGCCACCACGGGCGACCAGGCGCTGCTGCCGCTGGTGGACTTCTGGCGCGGCCGGCTGGAACGCCTACGCGCCCTGTTCCGGTCCACGGGAGGAGATCTCCTGTCGAGCTTCCGGGCGCTGCGCGCGCGGGGGACACTCGAGATCATCGGTTCGGCCGCGACGCACGGGTACCTCCCGCTGTTACGCCGCGATGAGAGCATCCGGCTGCAGCTCGCCGTAGGGCGCAGCGAGCACCGCCGTCTATTTGGTGAAGCGCCGGTTGGCTGCTGGCTGCCCGAGTGCGCCTATCGGCCGAATATCGGCCCGCGCCCCGGCATCGAGGAGTTCCTCGAAGAAGCCGGATTCCGCTACTTCTTCACCGACGCCCACCTCGCGCAGGCGGGTGCATCGCTCGGCGCCTACGGCGACGTGCCACTCGGCGCCGAGCGGTTCGACGCGGAGCGACACGGTGGCACGCTCGAGCCTACGACCAAAGCGGTCCGGACCCCGTACCAGGCTTACCGCGTTTCACGCACACGGCCCGGGGTGGCCGCGCTGGTGCGCGATCCGCGCTCGTCGCTGCAGGTGTGGAGCCGGCAGCAAGGCTATCCCGGTGACGAGTGGTACCTCGAGTTCCACAAGATCCGCTGGCCTGGCGGCCTCAAGTTGTGGC
Organism: Gemmatimonadota bacterium; assembly: GCA_041485045.1. GTDB lineage: Bacteria > Gemmatimonadota > Gemmatimonadetes > Gemmatimonadales > GWC2-71-9 > DASTHG01. The sequence goes on from JBGPIW010000005.1 coordinate 12,371, forward strand.
GCGTCACCGGTGGCGATGTGCAGCTCGGGGACAAACGTGCGTACGAGCCCGAACGGGCGCGCGAGCGGGCGGCGGCCCACGGACGTCACTTTGCCGATCTGCTGGTGGGCCTGGCGGGCGCCGGAGCGACGATGGTAACGGCGCCGTTCGATACGGAGCTGTTCGGGCATTGGTGGTTCGAGGGGGTGGACTTCCTCGCCGCGACCTACCGCGAGCTGCTCAGACGGCCGGCGATCCGCCCCGTGACCGCTGGGCGCCACCTCGCCGAGCATCCCGCGCGAACCAGTCTGCAGTTGGCCGAGGGGTCCTGGGGCGTGAACGGCGACCACAGCATGTGGATGAACGAGCAGACCCGGTGGACCTGGGATCGCCTGTGGCCGCTGGAAGACGCCTTCTGGAACGCCGCTCCAGCTGCGCTCGCCGTCCCGGCGGCACGCCCCATCCTGGCGCAGGCCGCCCGCGAGCTGCTGCTCGCCCAGGCGTCCGACTGGCAGTTCATCCTGTCCACTGGTGCCGTCCCGGACTACGCCGAGCGTCGCTTCACGGGTCATTGCCAGGATGTGGAACGGCTCCTCGATGGACTGCGCTCCGGCGCCCTCGAGGGGGCCGCCCGGCTCGCCGACGAGTTGTGGCAGCGGGACGCGGTGTTCCCCGACGTGCTCGCGTCGCTCGCCGAAGTGGTTCGCGTTCCCGCCGCGGTGCCCGGCTGACCACCCAGCCGTCGGTGGTGATCCACGGGCACTTCTACCAGCCCCCCCGCGAGGATCCCTGGCTGGAGACCGTGGAGCGGGAGCCGTCCGCCGCCCCCGCGCACGACTGGAACGAACGGATCGAGCAGGAGTGCTATCGCGCGGTCGTCGCGGCGCGGCGTCACACGGCCGACGGGCGCATCGCGGCCATCGTGAACGCGCTGGCCGCGATCAGCTTCGATTTCGGACCGACGCTGCTCGCTTGGCTCGAGCGCGAAGCCCCGCACACCTACGAAGCGGTCCTCGCCGCCGACCGGGAAAGCGCAGTGCGTCTGGGAGGCCACGGCAACGCGGTCGCCATGCCCTATCATCACCTGATTCTCCCGCTCGCCTCGCGCCGCGACAAGGTGACGGAAGTGCGCTGGGGCATCGCGGATTTCCGCCGCCGCTTCCGGCGCGATCCAACGGGCATGTGGCTGCCGGAAACGGCGGTAGACGATGAAACGCTGGATGTGCTGGCGGCGGAAGGCATCCACTTCACGGTGTTGGCGCCCCATCAGGTCGAGGGCGCGGCGCCCGGCGGCCTTCCCGGTCGTTACCGGACGGCCGGAGGTCGGAGCATCGCGTTGTTCATCTACGACGGCCCGATCTCCCACGACGTCGCGTTCGGGGGCCTGTTGCACGACGCGCGCGCCTGGGCCGAGCGGATGGTCGCCCCCGAGGCGTCCGGGGCGCGCCGCCCGCTGGTCGCCGTCGCCACCGACGGCGAGACGTTCGGCCACCACCACCGCTTCGGCGAAGTCGCGCTGGCCTGGCTGCTCCACCACTTGGAGACCCGGAGTGACGTGCAGGTCGAGAACTTCGCCTCCGTACTGGCGCGCCACCCCGCAGGACAAGAGGTGCGCCTGGTGGCGCCGTCATCGTGGAGCTGTCCGCATGGGGTGGAGCGGTGGCGATCCGATTGCGCCTGCCGCATGGCGCCCGATCCGGCGGGGCGCCCCATCCGGTGGCGTGCGGCGCTGCGCGACGGGCTGGACTGGCTCGCCACGGAGCTGCACGGGCTGTTCGAGCGGGAAGGCGCGCGGCTGCTCGAGGCGCCCTGGCAGGCACGCGAGGACTACGCTGTGGTCGTGGGCGACCCGTCCAAGCTGACGCGTCTCGTCTCCCGCGGTGCGGATCGGGTGCGCGCGGCCGAGCTGCTGGAGCTCGAGTGGAACGCGCTCCAGATGTTCACCTCCTGTGGCTGGTTCTTCGATGACATCGCGGGGATCGAGGCACAGCAGGTGCTCCGCTACGCCGCACGGGCCGTGGAGCTCGCGGGCCCGGACGCTGCGCGACTGGAATCAGGCTTGCTGGAGCGACTCACGCGTGCCGACAGCGTCGCCCCCGGGGTGGGAACCGGGCGCGACCTGTATCTCGCGCGAGTGAAGCCAAAGCTTCCCCCGCCGGCGCGCGTCGCGGGCGGTTACGCGGCCGCGCGCCGGCTGGTGCCGCGCGCGGAGCTCAAGGACGATGGGGGATACCGCGTCCGGCAGCGCGGCGCTCGAGTGACGCTCACGCGGTGGCGCACGGGGCGCGAGTCGCAGTTTCGCGTCACCCTTGAGCGGATCGGGGCCGCGGAGGTGGCGGTCGCGGTGACGCCGGCGGACGGCAGTCCGGTCGCCCATCTGGGACTCGACGATCTGCCCGAGCGGTACCGGGACTCGATCCTCGCGGCGCTTCGGGCGAGGCTGATTGCGCGTCGGTTGCCGTCCGGGGAGCGGGCGCAGCTGGCGGCGGGAGCCGCCGACGTGTCGCGGCTCGCGGCGGCGGCGTTGAGTCGCGCGGTGGAGGTGCTGGCACGGGACCGGTCCCCCTCCGCCGTCGCCGCCGTCTTCGATCTCGCCGACCTCCTGGCGCTGCAGGGCCTGCACGTCCCGTTCGATGCGCAGACCACGTTCGTGCGGGTGCGCGCCCGTGCCGGACCGCGGAGCGCGGCGGCGCTGGCAGCAGTGGCGCGACGCCTCGGGTTCGCCGAAGTGTCTGAGGGGGGCTGAGTGGATCCAGTCCGTTTCGCCTTTGGTGTCCATTTCCACCAGCCGGTGGGCAATTTCGATCACGTGTTCGAAACGCACGTGCGCGACGTGTACCAGCCGTTCCTCGAGCGGCTGGAGGAGCGCGAGTTTTTTCCCATTGCCCTGCACCTGTCCGGACCGCTGCTCGATTGGCTCGAAGTGCACGCGGGCTCCCTCCTGGACCGGATTGGGCGGCTGGCCGCCGATGGGCGAGTGGAGCTGCTGCTGGCGGGTTACTACGAGCCGGTGCTGATTTCGCTGCCGCGCCAGGACCGGATCGAGCAGGTGACCTGGATGCGGGAGGCGATCCGGCGGCGGTTTGGCGTAGAGGCTGTGGGGCTGTGGCTCACCGAGCGGGTGTGGGAGCCCGACTTGGCGACAGACCTTGCCGAAGCCGGCGTGCGTTACGCCCTGGTGGACGATCGTCACTTTCTGGTGGCGGGGTTCCCTTCCGAACGCCTGCACCGGCCGTTTTCGACTGAGAGCGACGGGCGGCGCATCGCGCTCGTCCCGATGCACGAGCGATTGCGCTACCTCATTCCCTTCAAGCCCCCTGCCGACACGGTCGCCTATCTGCGCGGGCTGCGCGCCGACCGGCAACCCCTGGCCGTGTTCGCCGACGACGGTGAGAAGTTCGGCGGCTGGCCGGGCACGAGGGAATGGGTGTACGAGCGCGGCTGGTTGCGCGATTTCCTGGATGCGGTCCAGCAGTCGATCGCCGCGGGAGAGGTCCGGCTCACGACCCCCGCCGCTGCGTTGGCAGAGGTGACGAGCGGCGGCCTCGCCTATCTGCCGAGCGCCTCCTATCGGGAGATGGAAGCGTGGTCCCTGCCTGCCGCCGCCGCGGTCCGCCTCGCCGCGCTGGAACGCGATCTCGGTCCCGAGCGGCTCGCCGGTCCCGAAAGCGCCCTGGTGCGGGGCGGGCACTGGCGCCACTTCCTGGTGAAGTACGCTGAAGCGGGGCGGATGCATCGCAAGATGCTGGCGCTCTCATCGCTCGCGCGCCGGCGCGGCGATCCGCCGGTGGCACGGCGCGCGATCGGGCGGGCGCAATGCAATGATGCGTACTGGCACGGCGTGTTCGGCGGGCTCTACCTCCCGCATCTGCGGCGCGCGGTGTGGGAGCAGCTGGCGGCGGCGGAACGTGCGTTGCGGCGCGGCGAGCCCCCGGCTGTGGAGCGGCTCGACCAGGACGGGGACGGGGCAGAAGAGCTGTGGGCACACTCGGCGCGGTGGTCGGCGCTCGTCAGCCCCGCACGTGGGGGCGGGATCGAGGAGTTGACGTTCCTCGAAGCAGGGGTCAACCTCGCCGACGTGCTCACCCGCCGGCGCGAGTCCTATCACGAGGCGGCCGGCGGCGACCCGCTGCCGCCGATCGATGCGGAAGAGCGCGTGCTGACGGTCGAACGGGTCCTCCCGAACGCATTGCAGCGCGAAGCCTATGAGCGCGGGGAGTACGTGCCGCTGCGCACCTGGGCACGCGAGCCGTTCTCCGCCCGAGCCGACGCGACCGCGGGGGGCGTCGAGATCGTGCTGCGCGCCCCCGGGCTCGGCAAGCGCTATCGCTTTCCCTCGGCGGGCCCGGTGCTCATCGAGTACCGCTGGGATGCAGCCGCGCTGCGTGATGGGTGGTTCGCGCCGGAGTTGTCGCTCGCGCACCCCGCAGCGGTCCGCTGCATCCCCGACGCAGAGCGTTGGGAGCACGACATCACCACCGTCTCCAAGTCCGAGCGCGGACTGGAGGAAACGGTGCAGGGGCGCTCGATCACCGTACGCTGGCCGGCCGGTGTCACCGAAGGCCGGATCGAGCTTTCGTGGGAGGAGTGACCATGGGTGAGCCGTTCAAGAAACCCGAAGACGCCGAGCTCCGGCGCGCGCTGACGCCGGAGCAATACCAGGTGACCCAGCGTGAAGGCACGGAGCGGCCGTTCCAGAACGCGTTCTGGGACAACCACCGCCCCGGTATCTACGTGGACGTCGTGTCCGGCGAGCCGCTCTTCAGCTCGCTCGACAAGTTCAACTCGGGGACCGGATGGCCGAGCTTCACCCGGCCGCTCGAGGCCGCCACCGTGCGGGAGAAGACCGATCAGTCGCTGTTCATGACGCGTACCGAAGTGCGATCGGCGCGGGCCGATTCCCACCTGGGCCACCTGTTCGACGACGGCCCGCAGCCCACCGGGCTGCGCTACTGCATCAACTCGGCGTCGTTGCGGTTCGTCCCCGTGGAGCAGCTGGAGGTGGAAGGGTACGGGCGGTATCTGCCGTTGTTTCGCTAGAGCAGGTGCGGGGGCCGGGGCTTGCCGGCGCCTGGTCCCCAGTCGCGCACGCTGTCTTCGTCATCCGCATCGCGCACGTCGCGCTCGGCCTGCTCCAACTCGGTGTAGTCGATGGATTCGTCGACCGGACGGTGGGCCGTCGGCTCGTGGGAGTCGCCGCGGCCACCCAGGAGGAGCCAGGCCAGGCCGACGAGCAGGGCGGCGGTGAGGACCAGGGCGGGTATCATCGGTGGACGTGGCTACGACGCTAGGTCATCCGGTCGTACAACGTAGCGTCGTAGCGTCGGGCCACTACACGTCCAGGTTCCTGACGAACTTGGCGTTCTCTTCGATGAACTTCCGCCGCGGCTCCACGTCGTCCCCCATCAGCGTCTCGAACAAGGTCGACGCCTCGAGCGCATCTTCCATCGTCACCTTGAGCAGCGTGCGCTTGGGCGGGTCCATGGTCGTGTCGCGCAGCTGCTCGGGGTTCATCTCCCCCAGCCCTTTGTAGCGCTGCACCACGACGCTGCCCCGGCTCTCGGCGCCGTTGGTCAGCCGCTTGACGTAGTCGTCGCGCTGCTTCTGGTCATACGCGTAAAACTCTTCTTTGCCCTTGGCGACGCGGTACAGGGGCGGTTGCGCGATGTAGATGTAGCCCGCGTCGATCAGCTGCTTCATCTCCTTGTAGAAGAAAGTGAGCAGCAGCGTTCGGATGTGCGCGCCGTCCACGTCCGCATCGGTCATGATGATGATCTTGTGGTAGCGGGCCTCCCCGATCTTGAAATCCTCGCCGACGCCCGTGCCGATGGCGGTGATGATGGTGCGGATCTCCTCGTTCGAGAGGATCTTGTCGATCCGGGCCTTCTGCACGTTGAGGATCTTGCCGCGCAGCGGCAGGATCGCCTGGAAGCTGCGGTCGCGGCCCTGCTTGGCCGAGCCGCCGGCCGAATCGCCCTCGACGAGGTACACCTCGCACAGGCTGGGATCGGTGAGCGAGCAATCGGCGAGCTTGCCCGGGAGCATGCCCCCGTCCAGCGCGTTCTTGCGCCGCACCAGCTCGCGCGCCTTGCGCGCCGCCTCGCGAGCCCGGGCCGCGCTGACCGCCTTCGCGATGACCGCCCGGGCCACGCTCGGGTTCTTGTCGAGAAATTCACCGAGGGCCTCGTTCACGACGCTCTTGACGATGCCCTCAACTTCGGAATTGCCGAGCTTCGTCTTCGTCTGCCCCTCGAACTGCGGATCCTTCACCTTCACGTGCAGCACGGCGGTCAGTCCCTCGCGGACGTCGTCGCCCGTGAGGGTAAAGTCCTCTTTCTTCAGCAGGCCGTCTTTCTTGGCCCACTCATTGATCGTGCGGGTCAGCGCCGACTTGAACCCTGTGAGGTGAGTGCCGCCCTCGTGGGTGTTGATGTTGTTGACGAACGAGAACGTGTTCTCGTTGTAGCCATCGTCGTACTGGATGGCGCCTTCGACTTCGACGCCCTCGCGCGTGGCCTCGAAGCTGATCACCTTCTGGTGCAGCGGCTTGCGGCTCCCCAGCAGCCACTTCACGAACTCGACGAGGCCGCCCTTGTAGACGTAGGTCTCCTGCTTCTTGGACTCTTTCCGCTCATCGGTCAGCGTGATCTGCAGGCTCTTGTTCAGGAACGCCAGCTCGCGCAGCCGCGTGGCGAGCGTCGCGAAGTCGAACCGCGTCTCCGTGAAGATGGCGTCGTCGGGGAGGAACCAGACCGTGGTCCCCGTGCCCTTCGCCTTGCCGATCACCTCGAGCTTCTTTTTCGTATCGCCGCGCTCGAACGCCATGTGGTGGCGCTTCCCGTCGCGGTCCACCCAGACCTCGAGTTTCTTCGAGAGGGCATTGACCACCGAGACGCCCACGCCGTGCAGGCCGCCCGACACCTTGTAGGTGCTCTTGTCGAACTTGCCGCCCGCGTGCAGCACGGTCAGGGCGACTTCGACGCCGGGTTTCTTCTCGGTCTTGTGGACGTCGACCGGAATGCCCCGGCCGTTGTCCACGACGGTGATCGAATTGTCTTCGTGAATGGTGGCGTCGATCTGCGTGCAATAGCCCGCGAGCGCTTCGTCCACGGAGTTGTCCACCACCTCGTAGACCAGGTGGTGCAACCCGCGGCCCGACACCGAGCCGATATACATGGCGGGTCGCCGCCGCACCGCCTCCAGGCCCTTGAGGACCTGGATCGAGTCGGCTTGGTAGTCGCCGCCGCCGTTCTTCTTCGTATCCTTCGCGCCCGTCGTCTTCGGTTTGGCCATGGTTACCGTGTTAGGAGCCAACGAATGGTCTTGATGCGTCCGGCGCCGCGGCCCGCGTTGAGGCGGGCCATGATGTCGGGCATCATGAGCTGCAGCTCGTTCATCCAGGCCGAGGTCGCCACCCGCACGAACATGGTGCCGTCGGGTGTCACGCTCTCCGGTTGAGTGACCGCGGCGATCTGCGGACCCACGAGCGTGGCCCATTCGGTCACTGTCTGCGCCTGCGCCAGTCTGGACCCCAACCCGGAGCGGGCGAGATACCCCTGCAGCGCTTCGCCCACGGCCATCGGGGCGCTCTGGCGGACGCGTTTCTCGGTCATTTGGAGGGGCTTCAGGGCGACCCGGAAGAGCCCTCCTAGAATAACCGAAAATCGTTGTCAGGTCAAGACTTAGGGGATTTCACAACGGCTTGCGAGTGCGGGGGTTGGACCGCCTCTCAGGGACCTTTGACGGGCACGAACGTGTCGAGCCGGCCCACGTAGCCCGAGATGTCGCGCGCCGTCAGGCTCACGGGAATGCGGCTGCCGAGCCCGTGTCCGGCGGGAACTTCTGCCCGGAACGGCGCTTGGAACGAAGGTCGGAGCAGGCCGTCGGCGCCCAGCGGCGTCGCCGAGTCAACGGAGAGCCAGAGCGAATCGATGCCGTCCGGGTCGTCGGCCCGTACGGATCCGGTGAGCGTGTCGGGGGATGTGACGGAGTCCTGGTCGAACGTGATGCCGATGCGCGGCGGGCCGGGACGATCGCGGTCCGTCTGGCACGCCGCCGCGGCCGCGACGGCAACGGCGAGCACCACCGCGCCGCGTGCGGCCCCGCGCGTCATCGACCCTCGAACCGGGGCGGCCGCTTGTCCAGGAACGCCTGCGTCCCTTCTTTCATGTCGTTGGTCGCCGCGAGCAGGCCGAAGTGGTTCGCCTCGAGCAGGAGGCCCTCGTCCAGGGTCATTTCGCAGCCGTGATCGACCGCTTCCAGGCACAAACGCACGGCGAGTGGCGCCATGGCCAGGATACCCCGCAACACCTTCTCCGATTCGGCGAGCAGCTCCGCCGCCGGCACCACTTTGTTGACCAGCCCGATCCGGTAGGCCTCGGCCGCGTCGATCATCTCTCCCGTGAGGATCAGCTGCAGCGCGATTCCTTTGCCGACGAGCCGTGGCAGGCGCTGGGTGCCCCCGTACCCCGGGGCGATCCCGAGCTTCACTTCGGGCTGGCCGAACTTGGCGGTCTCGCTGGCGATGCGGAGATGGCAGGCCATGGCCAGCTCGCACCCGCCTCCCAGCGCATACCCGTTGACCGCCGCGATCACCGGTTTGCCGCACGTCTCCAGCCGGCGCAGCACCGCCTGGCCGCGCATCGCTCGGGCCTTCCCGTCGAACGGTCCCTGGCGCGACAGATCGCCGATGTCCGCCCCCGCGATGAACGCTTTCTGGCCGGCGCCGGTGATGATCGCGCCGCGAATCTCGCGCTCGTTCCCGATCCGGTCGGCGGCGTCGGCCAGCTCCGCCATCACCTGGTCGTTGAGCGCGTTCAGTTTGTCGGGCCGGTTGACCGTGACGACGGCGATCCCGTCTGTGATCTCGAACAAAAGTGTGTGGTAGGTCATGGGGGGAAATGCTACGAGGACCTCGGGGTGTGGGGAAGTGGAGCGCAGGCCACCTCCCCACGCTCCCCTCCCCAACTCCGCCCGGCTACTGCACGACCAACGTCCCGGACCCGCTCTTCCCCTGACTCGTGGCGGTGACCGTAGCGATCCCCGATTTCAGCGCCCGCAGCAGGATCGAGGTTCCGAACACGCCTTCGACCTGGGCCACGGTGGAGTCGCTGACGCTCCAGAATACCGCCGGGCCGGTCACGATGTTGCCGAGGGAGTCCCGCAGCGTCGCGAGAAAGCCGGAGCTGTCGCCGACCGCCACGGAGTCGACGGGCGGGCTGACCGTCACCGTCGCGACCGCGCCGCTGTCCGGGGGCGGTGGGGGCAGGGAATCGACGACGACGAGGAAGGCCGAACCGCGCGCTCCCTGGCTCTGGGCGGTCACCGTGGTGCTCCCGTTGCGCAACGCGCGCAGGATGATCGACGACCCGAAGTCCCCTTCGATCCGCGCGACCGTCGGATCGCCGACGGTCCACCGGAACTGCGCGTTCGGGACCTGGTTCCCGGCGGC
>JBGPIW010000006.1:0-21638 GCA_041485045.1 Gemmatimonadota bacterium
AGCTTCTTGGCGTCGGCGCCGAACGCCTGGCGGTGCCGGCAGGCGGGACAGACGGCGTAGGTGAGCGGGAAGATGCGGCCGATACGCTCGATCAGCCGCGGCTCGCAGCGCACGATGGTCCAGCGCTCGGGCGGCTGGTAGCGGATCTCGATCAGGCGCCGGTCCACCGGCACGTTGTGCCGATTGACGTCCAGCACGACGATGTTGCTGGAGGACATGCGGACCACCGGATACCAAGCCCCGCGGCGCAGTGTGTGAGCGCCGGCCGGGCCGACCCGAGCCCAGCCTTTGGGCTGCAGGCGGGTCGGCGTGATTGGGCGCGCTTCCATCGATACCGTCATCTCCCCAGACTCTAAGGGGTCGCCGGCAGCCGCGTCGTGATACCTGTCACAAACCGCGGGGTCGCTCCAAGCTCAGCCGCACTCGCTGAAGCCGCAAACATGACATTTCACGCACCCTTCGATGAAGGCGAGCTGCGAACCGCAGTCGGGACACGTGCCGATGAAATCCTGCCCCTGATCGTTCGCGCGCTCGGCCGCTTCGCCCTGTGCGCCCGGCAGCACCTCGGCGGCCCGCAGCGACTCCCGGCCGATCCCGGGCGGCGCGAGCAGGTCCTGCTGCACGCCTTGTTTCTCCTGCATCCATTTCTCGATCGCGATGCCGATGGCGTCGGGAACGGAGAGCACCTTGTTCGGACCCAGCCCGACCACCCGGTCGGAGGAGATGCCGCGCACCTGGCGGTGGACTTCCTTCAGGGGAATGCCGGACCGCAGCGCCAGCGAGATCAGCCGGCCGATCGCTTCGACGTCCGCCATGAGGGCGCCGCCGGCCTTCCCGAGCGAGATGAACACCTCGAACGGTTGACCGAGATCGTCTTCGGTGATGTTCACGTACATCGTGCCGAGCGGCGTTTCGACGCGGCGCGTCGCCCCGCGCAGCAGCTCGGGACGTGAGCGCTTGGCGCGGCGCTGCAGGTTCTCGCTCTCGACCTCGTGCAGCAGGCCCTGGGTGCGCGTCAGCTCGGCTTCGAGCTCGGCGATGTGGCCCAGCGCGTCGGGCAGCGTTCCCGCGCCCGTCCGCTCCTGCACCTTCTTGGCGGTCGAGCCGGTGGACAGCACCTGCATCTCGCGCGCGCCGTCCCGGTACACCGTCACGCCCTTGCAATTCAGCTGGAACGCCAGCCGGTAGATCTGCTCGACGTCGTCCTCGGTCGCCTCATGCGGGAAGTTGCAGGTCTTGGAGATCGCCGAGTCGGTGTATTCCTGGAACGCGGCCTGCATGCGGATGTGCCACTCCGGCGTGACGTCGTGCGCCGTGACGAAGAGGCGCTGCACGGCGGCCGGCACCTCGGGGAAATGGATGTGGCCGCTCTCCGCGATGCGCTGCACCAGCTCATCGGAGTACCAGCCGTCCCGCTTGGCGATGGCGACGAAGGCCTCGTTCACGTCAGGCATCAGCACGCCCGCCTGATTGCGCATGAACGCCACCGCGAACAGCGGCTCGATCCCCGAGCTGCACCCGGCGATGATCGAAATCGTGCCGGTGGGCGCCACCGTCGTGAGGTTGCAGTTGCGCAGCCGGCGCATCGGGCGGATGCGGTCGCCGTTCGCGTCGCGCGCGCACGTGGCGTCGGGTCCCCAGATCGAGCGCTCCCACTCGGGGAACGGACCCCGCGCCTGGGCGAGCCGCTCGGAGGCGACCTTGGATTCCTCGTCCACGAACTCCATCAGGCGGCGGCCCAGGGCCACGCCCTCCTCGGAGTTGTAGGGGATCCCGAGACGCACCAGCAGGTCGGCCCAGCCCATTAGCCCTAGACCGATGCGGCGGATCCGCTTGGCGAGGTCGTCGATCTCGGCCAGCGGATACTTGTTGGCGTCGATCACGTTGTCGAGAAAATGCGTGCAGAGGTGCACGGCGGCGCGCAACCGGTCCCAGTCCACCTCCGTGCCCTTCGCGAACAACCCGACGTTGATCGAGCCCAGGTTGCAGACGTCATAGGGGAGCAGCGGCTGCTCGCCGCACGGGTTGGTCGCCTCGTAGCTCCCCAGGTGCGGCACCGGATTGAAGCGGTTGGCGCGGTCCACGAAGAACACACCCGGCTCGCCGGTCTTCCAGGCGCCGTGCACGATCGTGCGAAACACCTCGCGGGCATCGAGCTGGCCCATCACCTGCCCCGTGCGCGGGTGCAGCAGATCGTAGGGCCGCCCCTGCTCCACCGCCTCCATGAAGGCGTCGGTCACCGCCACCGAGATGTTGAAGTTGGTCACCTGCGTGAGGTCGTCCTTGCAGGTGATGAATTCCAGGATGTCGGGGTGATCCACGCGCAGGATGCCCATGTTGGCGCCGCGGCGCGTGCCGCCCTGCTTCACGACGTCGGTCGAGGCGTCGTACAGCTTCATGAACGACACCGGTCCCGACGCCACGCCCATGGTCGAGCGCACCACGTCGTTCTGGGGCCGCAGCCGCGAGAACGAGAAGCCGGTGCCGCCGCCCGACTGGTGCACCAGCGCCATCGCGCGCAGCGTGTCGTAGATGCCGCTCTTGCCGTTGGAGAGCGCGTCGTCCACCGGCAGCACGAAGCACGCCGAGAGCTGGCCCAGCGGCCGCCCGGCATTCATCAGAGTCGGCGAGTTGGGCATCCACACCCGCGTGGCCATCAGCTCGAAGAACGCTTCGGCCGCCGTCTCGACGGCTTTGGTGGAGGCGCCGTAGCTGCGGTCGGGCTCGGCGATGGTGCGGGCGACCCGCCAGAACAGGTCCTCGGCACGCTCGACCGGCTTGCCCTGGTCGTCTTTGACGAGGTACCGGCGCTCCAAGACGGTGAGGGCGTTGGCGTTGAGGTCGAGGATGTCTTTGTTGCGGGAAACGGTCATGCTTGCTCGTCCCTCAAGGTAAGAGCGTTCACGGTGACGGACTGCCTGTCAGAGAGATCGGGACGCGTGATACAGGCGCGGAGGGTCAAGGTAGTACGTGTGTCTTGCCGAGCAAGCATTCCGGACAATGCCCGTGCCACCGGTCATCCCCACAATCCACATCACAAACCTGCTGCGACGGGCGGAAAGTTCCCCGCCCGGTGCCGCCGCGCCAGCGCCACGTAGTGCTCCCAGGTGGCCCGGATCCGGTCGCGCAACCCGTCGTCCACCGGCCGGACCACCCGGGCCGGCACGCCCATCACGAGCGATCCGGGCGGGATGACCATCCCCTCGCGCACCACCGCCCCCGCCGCCACCACACTCCCCGTGCCCACCACCACGCCGTTCAGCAGGACGCTCCCCATGCCGATGAGACAGTCGTCCTCCACCGTGCAGCCGTGAACGATCGCCCGGTGTCCCACGCCCACGCGCGCGCCGACGATGGTCGGCCGGCCTTCGTCCACGTGGACGATCGTGCCGTCCTGCAGGTTGGACGCTGCGCCGATCACGATGCGGTCCAGGTCGCCCCGCAGCACGGCCCCGTACCAGACGCTGGCGCCCGGGCCCAGGGTGACGTCCCCCATCACCCAAGCGCCGGGGGCGATGTACGCTTCCGGATCGATGCGGATTACTGCCTCTGCGGGAGGACTTGGAGCTGCGTCCAAGCGACGACCGGCTCGCCGTCCTTCTGCGCCGGCGTCCAATGGAGCTGCTTGGCGAAATCGATCGCCTGCGTGGTGAACGTCGGCATGTTGGACGCCATGAACACCCGCGCCTCCAGCGTCGTGCCCTCCCGCGACACCTTCACGAGCAGGATGGCGAGGTGCGGCGTTTCCGTCGCGTCGGCGGGCAGGAAGATGTAGGGCGCCGACAACGGCGCGGGCCGCGTGTCGAAGCAGGCGTTGTCCTGATTGTACGACGGCCCGAACCGCTCACACGAGGACGCGTCGCCGCCGGCGCCGCCGCGCTCCGGCACGTCCCCCGGCGGGGTCACCCGCGACTTCTGCAGCTCGATCGCCACCGTGGCCGTACCGCCCGGTGCCACCAGCACCTGCCGCTCGTAGTTGGCGTAGCCCGCGGCCTTCACCGCCAGCTTGTGCGTGCCCGGCGGCAGATCGAGCTGCATGCCGCGCACGGCTTGGCCGTCCATCGTCACGCGCGCATCCGCCGGGATGGCCCCCTGCAGCAGCAGCCGCCCCGGCGTGCCGGGCGCAACCGCGCGGACGCCGCTGTCGTGACTGCTCACCGGGAACGAATCGGAGGCGAGCCCGCTATCGGCGGGGCGGACCGAGTCGGCGTGCTGGCTCGTATCCACCGGCACCTGCGCGAAGATCAGCCCCTTGCGGTACGCCATGTAGCCGCCGCCGCCCAACAGCGCGCCCATCACGACGAGCCAGATCACGAGCGCCCCGGCGGCGGAACGCTTCCGCTGTCCCGGGACCGCCGGCAACCCCGTGCTGAGTCGCGGCAGCGGCGTGGTGGGGGCGGTGGAGTACTTCGGCACCCCCACCGACGGCATGGACCGGGTCTGCGCGGTGCTGATCCCGGTGGCGACGAAGCCCGCCCCGCTCTCCAGCACCTCGACCATTTCGTCGGCGGTCTGGAACCGCTCCGCGGGGAGCTTGGCCATCATCTTGCGGACGACCTCGAAGAGATCGCGCTGCTCCACGCTCTCCAGCACCGGCACCGGCAGCTCCTCCATGATGTGCTTGTAGCCGATGGAGAAGGAGTCCTCGCCGTCGTACGGCACCACCCCGGTGAGGCACTGGTAGGCGACCACGCCCAGCGAGTAGATGTCGCTGCGCCCGTCGAGCTGCTGGGCCCGGGCTTGCTCCGGACTCATGTAGTGCGGCGTGCCGATCGCCATGCCGGTGCCCGTGAGCTTCGAGCCGGTGGCCGCTTTGGCGATCCCGAAATCGGTGACGAGCGCCTGCCCGTGCTCGTCGAACATGATGTTGTCGGGCTTGATATCGCGGTGCACGATGCCGGAGCGGTGCGCGTAGGCAAGCGCGCGGCCGACCTGGGTCAGCACCTGGCGGATTTCCATCGGCGGCAACGCCCCCCGCGACGCGAGCAGCGCCGACAGCGGCTTGCCGCGCAGGAACTTCATGACGAAGAAAATCACCCGGCCGGATTTCCCGACGCGGTAGATCGGGATGATGTTCGGGTGCTCGAGCCGGGCGGAGGTGCGGGCCTCGCGCTGGAAGCGCTCGACGAACTCCTTGTCGAACGCGAGCGAGAACGGCAGGACCTTGATGGCGACCTCGCGGTCCAGCTGCTTCTCCTTCGCGTGGAACACGATCGCCATGCCCCCGCGGCCCAGCTCCGCGAGGATCTCGTACTCCTCTTCGAGCTCGCCGCGGACCAGGTCCAGCTCGGAGGGCTCGGCGGTGTCGCCCAGCGGTTTGGCGACGGCATCGAGCGGCAGCGTCGCGGAAAGATCGGCGCCGCAAGTCTTACAGAACTTGAAGGACTCGTCGTTCTGGGCGCCGCAGTGCGGGCAGTACATCACATCTCCGGGGGGAACCGCGGAAACTTATGGACCGGCGCGCGAACGTGTCAACTTTCAGGGTCCGGAGACCACCTGCAACGGCTGGCGCTGGCTCGCTCGGCGGCCCGACACGGGGTCGGTCAGGGTGAGGGTGAGCAGGTAGCTGCCGGGGGAGACGCCGCGCAGGCTCACGCCCCGGTGTACCCGCGTCGCCGGACCGTCGGCGGAGGCATCGAACGCCAACAGCACCGGCGGGCGCCGGCCGCCGAACAGGCCGCCGATGCGACCGAGCAGCGACCGGCCACCCTGGCGCTCCAGCCGCACTTCGGTGTGGTAGGACGCGCCCGGGGTCAGCCCATACACCTCGTAGTACAGCTCGGCCACACTCCCCGCGGGAAACCGGCCCAGGGGGTTGAGCAGCACCGTGTCACGGGGCGGCAACCACACCAGCCCGCCGCCCGAACGGCCCACGACCACGTCGCTGGTCGCGAAGGCACGGCCGTCGAGCGCCGGCACCTCCACCGAATCGCGCACGACGAGCTCTCCGACGAGCTGATCGGTGGTGGCGACCAGCAGCCGGTAGCGGTAGCGCCCCGGCGCCACCCGGATGCTCAACCGGCCGCTCAGGAAGCTGGGCGCACGCAGCGTCTGGCGCGCCCTGAAGATGCGGAGCGTATCGAGGCGGGCGACGAGGCTGTCGTGCAGATCCGATACCAACAACCGGAAGTGCAGCGGGTACAGCACGCCCTCGCCGCCGGGCTCGGGAGCCAGCCGGTCGGCGGGAATCGCGAACACGATGTGCAGCGCCTGGCCGCCCGTGCCGGTCTCGGGGGCGCTCGCCGGGGGATCGCCGGCGCCGATCGGGGTCGCCTCGCCGGGCGCGGTGCCAGCGCCGGCCACGAAATCGTGCACCACGAGATCGAGCGGCACCGGGAATCGCTGCGCGTACGTGTCGGTCGTCGTCCCGGTGGTGATGGTGCGCCGCCCGGCCGAACGCTCGTCGGCCAGCGCCGCCCCCGCGAGCGCGCCGCCCCGCGCCACCCGCGCGTACGTCCCGCCGAACTGCTCGCGCGACGCGTACAGGTCGATGACCTTCGCACCGGGCACCCCCGCCGCCTGCACTGCCGCCCGGAATCCCATGGCGTCCGCCAGGCTCTCCACCAGCTTGAAGTCGGCGGCATCGTCGCGCGCCACGAAATGGAACACGACGTCCCCCCCGGGGCGGTGGTACAACCAGCTCTGGTTGGGCTGGAGGCACGTCGTCGCCTGCGAGCACCCCGGGTCCGACGGGAAGGTCGCGCGCGCGTCCGGCTCGCCGTGTCGCAGGTAGATGATGCCGCGGTCGTCGAACTCCGCCTGCGCCGAGCGGTACACCTCGGTGATGTCGTAGTGGCGGTGCCGGCTCACCAGGCGGAAATTCCGCTCCGCGTAGAACCAGCGGCGGTTGTGCTCGGCGAGCCGCTCCCCCGCCTCGCGCCCCTCCTCCACGTCCCGGCGGTTCCAGAAGCGCGCCAGCCAGGCGGCGCGTCCGGGGGACCCCGGTTGGGTGTCGAACGCGGCGACCTCGGCGGAATCGGCCAGGTACGAGAGGTCCCGGCGATACAGCTCCCGTGCGACGGCGCTCGTCGCCCGCCGGGCGCCGAGGTAGTAGGTCGATTCTGCCGTCGCAGGTTGATTGGCGAAGAACAGCGTGCGGGCGAGCTCGAACCCGGCGATCCCAGAGTCTCCGCCGACGTTGAGATAGGCGCGGAACCCGGCGAGCGCCGAGTCCGCCTCCCCGACGGCGCGCTCCACCCGGCCGCGCGCCAGCTGCACCGCCGGATTGCCGCCCGCCGGCGACGCCGCCGCGAGGCGCACCGATTGCAGCGCGACCTCCAACCGAGGGCGAATCCGCTGGGCCAGTGCCGCCGCGGCGAGATCGATGGCGGCGAACGCGAAACCGGGGTCCGCCTGGGTCGCCCGTGCGAACGCGCGCGCCGCCTTGGAGAGGTAGTCGAGGCCGAGCTGTTGGCGCAGGTTTTCGATGGCGATCGCGGCGTGCTCGCCCTGCGCCAGCTCGGACAGGCCGAGTCCATACCAGGGGTAGGGCCACTCAGGTCGCAATTGCGACGCCCACTCGAACTCCCCCGCGGCGTCGTCGAAGTGCGGTTTCCCCTTGGCGAGCTCGCCCAGCCGGTAGGCGATGAACCCCAGTCGCAGATGCAGGAGCGGGTTGTCGCGGTCGGCCTTGGCGACTTCGATGGTGGCCGCTTCGAGCCGGCGCAGCGCCAGCGAATCGGTCACCGCCGCCAGCGAGTCGCGCACCCGCTCGATGGCGGCGCGCGCGTCGGGCTCCTGGCCGGCGAGCGGCCGGACGAGCGGCGCAGTCACGAGACACACGGCCGCCGCGAGCCGAAATGGAAGCGAGCTCATGAGATATTCCATATATACAGCGGCGCGCGGGGGGGGATTCATTACAGTTCGATGAAGCCGCTCAGGGTTCGCGCGCCCGCTCCCGCAAGAACGTCTCGATGCCTTCCGCCACGCCGCGGGCGTAGGCCCACTGCCCCGACTCGCTGCGCAGCAGCCGCTCCTGCTCGGGTAACATGATGAAGAGCCCTTCGGTCAACGCCGCGGGCATCCAGGTCGGCCGCACCAGCGCGTAGTCTCCCCGTCCCATCCCCAGATCGCGCACGTCGAGCCGCCGCACCAGGGCGCGGTCCAGGGCACGCGCCAGATCGGCGCTGCGCGGCTGGAAGTAGTACACGCTCGTACCGTTGTTGACGAAGGGATTCACCCCGTCGGGGAGGGCGTTGGCATGGATCGACACCAGGACGTCCGCGCCGTGTCGCTCGGCGAACTGGGTGCGCGGGTAGAGATCCACCGGGGTCGCGTCACTGCGCGTCAGCAGCACCGTGGCCCCCGCCCGCTCGAGCAGCTGCCGCGCCTTCAACGCCACGGCGAGCACCGCGACCGGCTCCGCGAGCCGCGTCGGCCCGGTGGCGCCGAGCGGCGGATGTCCGGGGTCCAGAATGATGGTCCGCCCGCGCAACGGGTGGAGCGGATCGATGGACGGCGGCCGGCGCACGTCGAGCAGCAGATCCCGTCCGTCGAAGCGGCTGCGATACCCCCATACGCGCCGTGACAACTCGAGGGTGATCGTCAGCTCGTCGGCCGACTCCTGGCGGTAGCTCATGCCGGTGACGAGGGAGTCGGTCCCCCCGTACTGCATCCAGTTCACGTCCGAAGCTCCGCCGTAAATCCGCAGCGTGAGTGACCGGTCCCCTTCTTCCACGCGATACGGCAGCCGGGCGGGCAGCGGGACGCGCAACGTCACCCACCCCGATTCCGCGGCGAGCCGGACCGAGCCGACCACGCCGCCCGGCGGGGGCGTTCCGGCGGGGAGGGAATGCACGTCGGCCGCGTTGACCCAGGCCGTGGCGGAGCTCGACAGGGCGAGGCGCACCTCGCCGTTCAGGTTCCCGGAGACGGCGGCGGTCGTGCCGGTCGGAAAGAACCACTGATACGTGCCGCCCGGGACCGCCTTGCCCACGGTCAAGGAATCGGTCGTGCCGGTGCGGGCCGTGTCGTCGTCCAGCACCACCACGGGTGGCCGCCGGGGGTCGAGCACCGCGAGTTGGAGCGGCCAGGCGGCCCGCACCGTGTCGGCACCGAGCGCCACCTCGAGCACGGCGCTGCGATCGAGCGCTTCCGCGGGCAACCACCCCAGGTACCGGTCCGCCCGTGCTGGACGGTGATAGGCGGCCGAGTCCACGCCGAACGCGCGAATCCCCCAGGCCGGTTCATCGGGAAGCGAGTCGGGGACGAAGGGGATGACCGTCCCGGAGAGCGTGGTCAGCCGCACCGACGCACCGGGCGTGGCGCGGACCTGGAGCCGAATGCCGGCACCCGCGGGCCAGCGCATCGTTCCCGCCGGCTCGAAGCTCGCCGTGTCGACCCACACGGCCCCCTCGGGTGGGTGGAAGCGCGAGGCGAGCCGCAGGTGGGCCACGAGCTGTTGCGTGTCCCCCGCGGCGGCGACGACGATCGGTACGTCGGCCACCGTGTCGTCGGGCAGCGGCACCCAGGCGATCCACGCGCCGTCGTCCTGGACCGTCACGCTGGCGCCGTTCACCGTCAGCGTTGCGTCGCCCCGGCCCACATTCCCGAAAAGGAAGGTGCTGTCCCTCGCCTGCACCACGTCGGTCGGGGCGGGATAGACCAGGTCGATGCGCGGCGGGCCGACGCGGACGGTCGCGGGCGACGGCGCGGGCGCGATTCCTGCTCGACTCACCCCGCACGCGACGATTCCCAGTGTGGACAGCAGTGCGGCGTGTCGCATCGCGTGCGAAGCTAGCCGCTCCCCTTTCGACCCGCCAATTTGCGCAATAGATTGGCGTACCATAACTTCTGCGCTCGAGGAGATGCGCCGCCCGTGACCACTTGTGCCTATTGCGGACGCGCCAACGAGCCGGGCGCGCTGTTCTGCATCGACTGCGGGAAGCCCCTCTCCAAGGTGGCTGCCGCAGCCAAGAAGCCCGTTCCGACGCCAGTCCCGCAGGATGGATCCGCCGCAGAGCCCTCCCCGTCCCCGCACGCCATTCAGAGCGACCTGGAAGGCGCTCCGGCCCGCGCCGGGACTGCCTGTCCGTTCTGCGGCGCCCCGACGAGCGCCGCGCTCCCGTTCTGCCCCAACTGCGGCCGCCGGCTCTCGGCGCCAGGATCGGGGCCGGCGTGTGCGCGTTGCAGCTCTCCGGTTTCGGCCGGATCCAAGTTCTGCGCGACGTGCGGCGCGACGATCGCGTCCCCGGCGGGGCTGGCCCGTCCCTCGACCCGGCCGGCACCCCGGACCGAGTTCATGGTGCGGCTGGTGCTCCAGGACGACAGCGGCCGTCCGCTCGAGACCTTCGAGAGCGGGCGCACCGATACGACGATCGGCCGGAACGAAGGGGACGTCCGCTTCCCCGACGACACGTTCCTGTCGCCGCTGCACGCCAAGCTGTCGTGGGAGGAAGAGCATCTGGTCGTGCGCGATCTGGGGAGCCGCAACGGAACCTGGGTGTTCCTGGAGCAGCCCTTCCGGCTGACCGACGGCGACCTGCTGCTCATCGGATCGCAGATCGTGAAGTTCCGCCGCCTCGGCTACCCCGGGCCCTATGCCCCCGAGGTGGATGCCACCAAGCGCATGGGCAGCCTCACGCCGTCGGCGGACATCGCGGTGCTCACGCAGCTGCGGGCCGACGGCAGCTCGCGCGACGTGATCCAGCTGTCGCCGGGGCGCGATCTCCAGATCGGGCGCGAGCAGGGTGACTGGGTGTTCCCCTACGATCCTTCGATGAGCGGCCAGCACGCGCTGGTCCGGTCGGAAGATGCGGATTTCGTCGTCGTCGATGCCGGCAGCCGCAACGGCATCGCGGTGGCGGCGCGGGGCGCGATGCCCCTGAAGGACGGCTCCCGCCTGCTGGTGGGCGACAAGCTGCTGCGTATCGAGATCCCGTGAAAATCTGTCCGGTCTGCTCCCGGGAGTATCCCGACGAGATCCGGTTCTGCCAGGACGACGGCACCACGCTGCGTGGCGCCGCGCCAGCGACGAGCCTCGTGGGCCAGGTGATCGCCGACCGCTACCACGTGATCAAGAAGCTGGGCGAGGGCGGCATGGGGCAGGTGTACCTCGCCGAGCACGTGAAGATGGGGCGGCGCAGCGCCATCAAGGTGATGAGCCCCACGATGATCCACGATCCCGACGCCATCGCGCGGTTCAACCGCGAGGCGTCGAACGCGAGCCGGATCACGCACCCGAACGTGTGCGCCGTCTACGATTTCGGAGAGACGCCCGAGGGGCTGATCTACCTCGCGATGGAGTTCGTGGAAGGCATGCCGCTCACCGAGCTGATCGAGCAGGAGGGCGCGCTGCCGCTCGCCCGGGCGACGGCGATATTCAAGCAGACCGCCGACGCGCTGCAGGCGGCCCACGACCTCGGCATCGTGCACCGCGACCTGAAGCCCGACAACATCATGGTAGCGCGCGGGCGCGACGGCGCGGATCTCGTGAAGGTGGTGGACTTCGGGATCGCCAAGGCGGTGGGCGGCGACGAGACGGGCCAGAAGGTCACGAAGACGGGTCTCGTGGTCGGCACGCCGGAGTTCATGAGTCCCGAGCAACTCTCCGGCGACAAGGTAGACGGCCGCAGCGATCTGTACTCGCTGGCGCTGGTCTACTTCCGGATGCTGACGGGCCAGCTGCCGTTCCAGGCGGACTCGGTGCAGGAGACGATGATCAAGCGCCTCACCGACGACCCGGAGACCCTCGCGGCGGCGCGCCCCGACCTCGCCTTCCCCGACGGGTTGCAGGAGGTGCTGGACACGGCGCTGGCGCGCACGCCGGCGACCCGCTACCAGTCGGTGGCGAAGTTCGCCGAGGATACGCTGGCCGTGGCGCAGCTGCGGCGCGGTACGCGCGGCGGGGTGGCGCCGTCGACGCGCGCGGAGATCGAAGCGAAGACGCAGGTCATCGACTCGCACGAGACGAAGGCGATGAGGGCGGGGGGCGGCCGCGGCAAGAAGCGCTCGTTCGTGCCGCTGTTCGTGGGGGTGGTGGTGGTGCTCGGCCTGGGCGGCGGCGGGTGGGCGATCTTCGGCCGCCCGGCGTCGCTGCCGGCTGACAGCACGACGCACCTGGCGGGGACGCTACCCGACACGATGAAGACCGTCGCGAACTCCGACACCGCGAAGACCCCGGTGACCCGCATCGCGAACCCCGGACGGCAGAACGGTCGCGACTCGGTGAAGTCGACGCCGCTGTCGAATCCAAATCCCGTCGACAGCGCAGGCATCGACCGCCAATTGGGACAAATCCTAGACCTGGTTTTGGATCCACAGACCTTGGGGACCGGTCGCTTGCGGGCTACGACGATTTACGACAACGACAGGGTGCCAGCGACGCTCCGCGCCCAGGCGGCATTCATGGTTTCCCAGGCGTTCTTCCAGGAGAGTCGGCTAGCTGACGCTTGCAGTTGGAATAGCCGTGCCCTGCATTTGAAGCCGTCAAACGAGACATATCTGAAATTCCAGCGCGAACAGGGGTGCACCCCGTAGCCATGTTCGGACGCACGAAGCCGATCACGATCCGGGTGTTCGCCAAGAGCGACCTGGGCAAGACCCGCGACCACAACGAGGACAACTTCCTCATCGCGGATCTGTCGAAGCGCGACATTACTGCGCCCGTCTCCGAGCGCGAGTACGAGCTGGGCGAGCGCGGCCTGCTGCTCGTCGTGGCCGACGGCATGGGCGGCGCCGCCGCGGGCGAGCTGGCGAGCGAGATGGCCACCGACACGATCTACAAGCAGCTCGTGGGCTCGTGGCTGCGCGAGCAGGAAGTGACGGGCCAGCGCTTCGCCTTGCGCCTCAAGGAAGCGGTCGAGACCGCGAACCAGGAGATCCACAACTACGCGAAGGCGCACCCCGAGAACCGCGGCATGGGCACCACCGCGACCTCGGTCGGCATCCTGGGCGAGCACCTCTATCTCACCCAGGTGGGGGACAGCCGCGCCTATCTGGTGCGCGACGGCGAAGCCCACCAGCTGACCAAGGACCAGTCGCTGATGCAGCGCCTCGTCGAGGCGGGCGAGCTCACCGAAGAAGAAGCGGCGCAGAGCGAGCGCCGCAACATCATCCTGCAAGCGCTCGGTCCCGACGCGAAGGTGAAGGTCGATCTCACGCACCAGGAGATCCGTCGCGGCGACATCCTGGTGCTCTGCTCCGACGGCCTCTCGGGACAGGTCAAGAAGGAGGAGATCGCGCGCATCGCGGCCGAGACACCGCACCTCACCGCCGTGTGCGACCGCCTAATCGCGCTGGCGAACGAGCGCGGGGGGCCGGACAACATCACCGTCGTCGCAGCGCGGCTGGCCGGCGACGGGCTGCGGCCCGCCGCCTCGGCCGACGAAGTGGGCCACCAGGTGTATCCGCTGATCGACACCGAGGCCAGTACCGATCCGGTTCCCGTGTACCGCGGCAGCAAGCCGCCGGTGCCCGCGGCCCACCAGGCGCGCCAGAGCCGCTGGAAGCTGCTCCTCCTCCTCATCGGCATGGCCCTCGTCGTCGGCGCCGTGGTCTGGGCGGCCGGCACGCCGTGAAAGCTCAGTTCAAATTTTTGTCCGGCTCGCGCGCCGGACAGGTCGAGACGTTCCAGAAGGGGTACCTCGGACTCGGCCGCCACCCGCTGTCCGACGTGCGCTTCGACGCCGAGCGTGACCTCGACGTGTCGTCGCGCCACGCGGCGATCATGGCCAAGCCCGACGGCTACGTGCTGCAGGACCTGGGGAGCAAGAACGGCACCTACGTCAACGGCCAACGGATCGACGGCGATCGCGTCCTGAAGGACGGTGACGTCATCGGATTCGGCGCCAAGGGTCCGGCCCTCGAGTTTCACGCCCTCGTGGGCGAGGGCGACGACCTCGCGACCGCGACCGCCGAGGCCGCCGCCGGTCGGATGTCGCAGCCGAGGCGGTCGGTGCCCGCGGCGGCGGCGCCGCCGCCGCCGCCGCCGACCCGCAACCCCCCGCCGCGCTCGCGCTCCACCACGGCGATCATCGAGATGGCGACGCGGCAATGGCGCCGCACGACGAAAGTGCTGTTCGGCGCGCTGTTCCTCGTCGTGGCGCTCGCCGGGTTCGTCCTCTGGAAGGGGGCGCACGACCGCCGGACCGACATCGCGCGCATCATGGCCTGGGCCGACAGCGTGGCGGATCAGTCGCAGCGCACCGCGCGGCAGTTCCAGTCGGAAATCGAGGGGCTGCGCCAGGCGAATCAGCAGTCGGTGGTGGAGATCGAGCGGTTGCGTCGCGAGCTCAGCGACGCCGGGAGCGACGCCGGCACGGTCGCCCGACTGCGCGGACAGATCGAGCAGGCCCAGGCCCGGCAGCAGCTCATCGCCGGCGCCGGTGCGGTGGACTATCGCGCGATCTCGGCGCGCAACCAGGACGCCGTGGCGCTCGTCCTGGTCGAATTCTCCGAGACGGAGCGTTTTTCCGGCACCGCCTTCGCCGTGGACTCCCAGGGCACGTTGATCACCAACAAACACGTGCTGGTCGGCGTGAACGGGGACAAGACGCCGCGCCGCATCGCGGTCAAGTTCTCGGGCAGCCGCCAGTGGTTCCAGGGTCGCTACATCGGCGTGGCCGACGGCGCCGACATCGGCGTGCTGCGCGTCATCATCGCCGGCGGTACGCCGCGCGTGCTGGGCCTGCAACGCGACGTGCGCAGCCTGCAGCGCGGCGATCCCGTCGCCATCATCGGCTACCCGCTCGGCCTCGACTTGCCGATGGAGGGCCAGGGCACCGACGTCGTCGCCTCCCCCACCCTCACCGTCGGCACCGTGAGCAAGGTGCTGCCCACCGTGGACCAGGTGGACGGCTACGGGGCGCCGGGATCCTCGGGCAGCCCGATTTTCGACCACGACGGCCGCGTCGTCGCCGTGCTGTACGGCGGCAACCAGGAATCGAACGGGAAGATCATCTACGCCGTGCCCGTCAGCTTCGTGACCGATTACCTCACGAGACTCGGCATCCGTCCACGTTAGGCAGGGGTCACGGACCCGAGAACGCGTGGCCCTCTGGCACCCGTCGCGCCGGGCAAATTGCCCGGCTTGCCGAGTAAGGTCTGCAGTCCCAGGAAGGCGAACGCCACGGCTTCCTTCGCTTCGCCGTCGAAAAACAGCTCGTCGAACGACCGCACCGGCCGCGGCCGCACCCGTGCCGCGAGCTGCTCCACCAGCGCGGGGTTCTTCGCCCCGCCGCCCGAGATGACCAGCTCGTCCCCCGCCGCCGCCGGCGTCCAGCGCTCGAGCGCGCGCGCCACCGACTCGACCGTGAGCGCCGTGGCTGTGGCGACGGCGTCGTTCCCCACCCCGGCGAGCTCGACCACGCGATCGGCGAAGGCCTGGCCGAAACGCTCGCGCCCGGTGCTCTTGGGCGGCGCCTGCTCGAAATAGGGATCGGCGAGCAGCGCCGCCAGCGCCTTGGCTGAGACGCGCCCGCGGCGGGCGCGCTCCCCGTCGCGATCGTAGCTCGCGTCGGGGTCGAGGCGTCGCGTGACCGCATCGATCACCGCGACCCCCGGGCCCGTGTCGAACGCGAGTGCGCCCTGCGTCTCGCCACGGCGCGGGACCCAGGTGACGTTCGCCATCCCACCCAGGTTCAGGAGCAGCCGGCCCCGCTCGGGGTGCCCGAACAGCATCACGTCGGCGAGCGGGACGAGGGGAGCGCCCTGCCCGCCCGCCGCCACGTCTCGCGAACGGAAGTCGCTCACCACCCGGACCCCGAGCCGCTCGGCGAGGACGGCGGGATCGCCCAGCTGCAAGGTGGCCCGGCCGGGCTCGTGCCACACCGTCTGGCCGTGCGAGGCCACGAAGGAGAGATGCGCCGGCGCCACCTTTGCGGCAGCCAGCAGCTGCAACGCCGCGCCGGCGAAGCGCTCGGCCAGCGCGACGTGCAGCAGCGACAGGTCCTTCGCCCCACCCCGGGCGATCGCATCGATGATGGCGCCGCGCTCCGGCGCCGAGTAGGGCTCCTGGCGGAACGCGACGAGCTGCGCCGAGCTGGCGTCGTCGTCGAGCCGGACCAGGGCGGTCGAGACGCCGTCGAGCGATGTCCCCGACATGAGTCCGACGGCCAGGTGCGAGCTCATGGTGCGGGAGAAACCGGCGGCGGATCGCCGATCGCCTTCCGCACGAAGCCGCCGGCCGCCTCGAGCCGCCGCCGGGCTTCGTCCTGCTTCACGCCGGCGTGCACCATCACGATCGCGAGCTTCACGCTCCCCTCCGCCGCCTCGATCGCGGCGCGCGCCTGCTCGCGGCTCACGCTGCACGCTTCCATCACGATGCGCTCGCCCCGGTCCACCAGCTTCGCGCTCACCGCCATCAGGTCCACCATCAGGTTGCCGTAGGCCCGGCCCATGCGAATCATGGCGCCGGTCGAGATTGTGTTGAGCACCAGTTTCGTCGCCGTCCCCGCCTTCATCCGGGTGGACCCGGTGACGGCTTCGGGCCCCACCAGCGGGACGATCGCCACGTCGCAGGTGTCGGCCAGGAGCTTGGGCGGCGGCGAACAGGAGAGGATGATCGTGCGCGCGCCGATCGTCTGCGCGCGCGACAGGGCGGCGCGCACGTAGGGCGTGGTGCCGCTCGCGGCGATCCCCACCACCACGTCGCGCGCGGTCACGGCGACGGTATCCATCGCCGCCATCCCGGCGTTGACGTCGTCCTCGGCGCCTTCGGCGCTCCTCACCAGCGCGGGATACCCGCCCGCGATCACGCCGACCACGAGCGTGGGCGGCGTACCGAACGTCGGCGGACACTCCGCCGCATCGAGCACGCCCAGCCGCCCCGACGTGCCGGCGCCGACGTACACGAGCCGTCCACCGGCGCGTAATGCCTCGACCACGAGATCGATGGCGCGGGCGATCGCTGCGCGCTGGCCGTGCACCGCCAGCGGCACGGTGCGGTCCTCGGCGTTCAAGAGCTCCACGATCTCGAGGCTCGACGCGACGTCGATCCGCTCGGTGCGCGGGTTACGCTGCTCGGTGAGGCGGGGGTCCTGGAACGCGGGAGTGTCGGGCATGACGCGTGGCCGCAAAACTAGGGCGTGGCCGCCCAGCCGGTAAGGGTTTATCGTCGCTGCATGAACGACGAACGGAAGAACTGGCCCGTCGGCATCGCCGTCCTCTCCGTGCTGGCCGTGTTCTACACGCTCTACTTCGCCCGCACGTTCCTCCTTCCGATCGTGTTCGCCCTGCTGCTCGATTTCCTCCTCAGCCCGGTTGTCCGCACGCTGGTCCGGTGGCGCGTGCCGCTGCCGCTGGCCGCGGGAATCGTCGTGCTCGCCATGCTGGGCGTGGGCGGCGTGTGCGTCTACAACCTCTCCGGCCCAGTGCAGACCTGGGCGGAGCACGCCCCGGAGACGCTGGCCACGGCGCAGACCCGGCTGCGGCGGCTGTTGCGGCCACTGCAACGGGTGACCAAGACCGCCGAGCAGGTCGAGAGCGCGGCCGGCGGGGTCGCGGGGGCGGGGACGACGGGAGCCGCGAAGCCGACCGAAGTGGTGGTGCGCGGTCCCAGCGCCGTGTCGCGGCTGTTCGGCTCGACACAGCGGTTTCTCGCCGCTCTGCTCGAGGTCACGATCCTGCTCTATTTCCTGCTCGCCGCGGGCGACCTCTTCCTCCAGAAGCTGATCAAGGGCCTGCCGAACGTGCACGACCGGAACAAGGCGATCGAGATCGCGCGGGCCACCGAGTCGTCGATCTCGACCTACCTCCTCACTACGCTGACGGTGAACGCGATCGAGGGTGGCGTCGTCGCGGCCGCCTTGTATGGACTCGGGATGCCGAATCCCATGTTGTGGGGTGCGCTCGTCACGCTGCTCGAATTCATTCCGTATCTCGGGGCGCTCGGCCTCGTGGTCATCCTCACCCTCGGAGCGTTTGCGACCTTCGACGACACCGGGCACGCACTCCTCATTCCCGGCGCCTTTCTCGCCATCAACTTGATCCAGGCGAACCTGATCAGCCCGCTCCTGCTGGGCCACCGGCTCGCCTTGAACCCCGTGGCTCTGCTCGTGAGCCTCGCCTTCTGGTTCTGGATCTGGGGCATTCCCGGTGCGTTTCTGGGTGTCCCGTTGCTGGCGACGCTCAAGATCTTCTGCGACCACATCGAGCGGCTCGCCCCGCTGGGCGAGTTCCTGGGGCGGCGCGAGGGCAAGCTCAAGGCGCTGATCCGGTAGCGATGTTGACCACATGACCCGGCGGGCTGCACAATTCATCATGCGAATGCGACTGTTCGGCTCCCTCGCCCTCCTCGCCGCCTGCGCCCCCGCCGGCGGCCCAGCTCCTGCCCCACCCCCGGTCGCGACCCGTCCGGTCACCTGGCCCGCCACCTGGGCGCTCGCCGGTCGGGCCGTGGCCGTGACCGCGCCCCACGCCATGGTCACGACGGGCCAGCCGCTGGCCACCGAAGTCGGGCGGACGATTCTGCAGCAAGGCGGCAACGCGATCGATGCCGCGGTGGCGGTCGCCTTCGCGCTGACCGCGGTGCTGCCGGACGCGGGCAACATCGGTGGCGGCGGTTTCATCGTCTACCGGGACGCCGGCGGACAGGTGAGTGCGCTCGACTACCGCGAAGCCGCGCCGGCGGCTGCGACCCGCGACATGTACCTCGACAGCGCGGCCAACCCGACCGACCGGAGCATCACCGGTCACCTCGCGGCAGGCGTGCCGGGGAGCGTCGCCGGCTTGTACGAAGCGTGGAAGCGGTACGGCAAGCTCCCGTGGGCGACGCTGGTGGAGCCGGCCGTCGCTCTCGCGGCCGGGCACCCGATCGACGCGGATCGCAGCCACAGCCTCGCGGGGGACGCCGAGCGGTTGCGCCGCTATCCGGCTTCGGCGGCGCAGTTCCTCGTCAACGGCCAGGCGCCGGCGGCGGGCTCGATGTTCCGCCAACCGGACCTCGCCCGGACGCTGCGGCTGATCGCCGACTCGGGCCCCGATGTGTTCTACCGGGGCCGCATCGCCGAATTGATCGTGGCCGAGATGGCGCGCGGCCACGGTCTCATCACCCGGGCGGACCTCGCGGCCTACCGTGCCAAGTGGCGCGCGCCGATCCGGGTGGACTATCGCGGCTACGCCGTGTACTCGATGCCGCCCGCCAGCTCGGGCGGCGTGACGCTGGGCGAGATCCTGAACATCCTCGGCGGGTACGACTCGCTGCCGCCGTTCGGCAGCACGGCCCTGCTGCACCTCGAGACAGAGGCGATGCGGCGCGCCTTCGAGGACCGCAACCGCTGGCTGGGCGATCCCGACTTCGTTCAGATGCCGCTCGACCGCCTGCTCTCGAAGGGCTACGCCGCGCAGCTACGAGTGGAGATCGATCCCACCCGGGCGACGCCCACACCGCCCTTCGACGCGGGGCCTCCGGGCGGGACGGAGACCACCCATTACTCCATCGTGGACGCTGCCGGCAACGCGGCAGCGGTGACCACTACCCTGAACAACAGTTTCGGGAGCGCGGTCACCGTCACCGGGGCCGGCTTCCTGCTGAACGACGAGATGGACGACTTTGCCACGGCGCCCGGCAAACCCAACATGTACGGCCTGGTCCAAGGGGAGAACAACGCCGTCGCCCCGGGCAAGCGCATGCTCTCGGCGATGACGCCGACCATCGTGCTCGATCCGCAGGGCCGGCTGTTTCTCGTCGCCGGAGCCCCCGGCGGCCCCCGCATCATCACCGCCGTGTACCACGCGATCAGCAACGTGATCGACCACCACATGAGCCTCGCCCAGGCGATCGAGGCGCCGCGGCTGCACCACCAGGCGTTGCCCGATACGGTGCTGATTGAGCGCGGCGGCTTCCCACCGGCGGTGCTGGATTCGCTCCGCGCCATGGGACACGCGTTGCGCGAGTGGGGCTACCACGCGCTCGTGATGGGCATCGAGCGCGGACCCGCCGGATGGATTGGAGTGGCGGACCCGCGCTCGGGAGGCTCGGCGGCGGGCTACTAGCTCACCTTTACTGTCAGCGCGCTCACCAACGACGCGTTGATGTGTGCGCCCTTGGGCAGCACGATGTCCGAATCCTTCCCCTGGACGGCCACACCCGCTCCCACGACGCCGCCCACGATGCCGCCGATGACCGCGCCTTTGGTATTCTTGCCCAGGACCCGCCCGAGGATCGCGCCCGCGGCAGCACCCGCGCCGACCTTGGCCGCGTCCCCGCCCGTGACGCCGCGGCCTTGCCGCACCGTCTCCAGCGAGTCGATCCGCGCCTCGATCGGATAGCTCGCTCCGCCGACCGTGACGCTCGTGAGGGAGAGGGTGAGCGTGCCGGGGGTGCTGGGGTTGGGGGCGGGCTTCACCGCCGTCACCGTGCCGTGCACGGTGGACCCCGCGGGAATGACGACGCGCCCCTGCGCGTCCTTCACGTCGTCCACGACCGACGCCGTAAACCCGTCCCCCGCTTTCGTGAAGTGGGACGACAGTGTGTCGTTGACTGCCAGGTCCACGAACGTGCCCGCCGCGGCGGTGCGCGTGGCGGGGGCCGCGGGCGCCGGTTTCGGCTTTGGTGCGGGCGGGCGGGACGGCGGCGGCGACGCCGGGGGTGTGGCGGGCGGCTGCGCGGTCGGCGCCGGCACGTCGTGCAGGGCCGCGGAAGAATCCGACGGCGCCAGGGTCAGGTTCCGCGCGGTCGAATCGGCCGGCTGCTGAGCCGCGTTGTCCCCCTTGGTGCACGCTGCCGCGGCGACCACGGCGACCACCAGTCCCCAAGACTGTATTCGCATTGTTCCTCCAATTGTCTCGTGTGAAGGCGAGAACCCCACGGCCGCTCCAGACGGCGGATGGGTTACCGGAGAAATCTAAGCTCGTTTGCGCTGTGACCCCAGCCACCGGAAAAAGGTCGTACCCGCTGGCTCGCTACTTGACCTCGAACTCCTTTTCGCCGGCAAGCTGGCCGTCGAGCCAGATCGCCACCTTGTACTTCCCCGCCGGCCAGCGGGACGCCTTCACGATATGAAACTCGGTCTGGGCCGGCCCGGTCGGAGCGATCGTCGTCGTGGTAGAGTCGACGGTCTGACCGGTCTGGAACGTCCACTTGGCGGTCAGGACCGCACTGGTCGCAGCGCCGGTCGTCGCGACCGACGCATAAATCGTGTCGCGCGTCCCGAAGGTGGCCATCGCCTGAACGACCCGCTTGTCGGGGTCGAGCTGCTTCCCGAGATCGACCGACGCGACGGCGACCGGAGCCGGGGGCGGCGCGGCCGGCGGTGGCGGTGGGGCCTTCTTGCAGCTGATGGCGGAGACGCTGAGCGCTGCGGCGACCGCCGCAGCCCGGTGGAGGTAGTGGGTACGCATGCGCGTTGACTCCTGGGGTTAGGCCTGGGGAATCCGGAGCACCTGGCCCGGATAGATGAGATCGGGGTTCTTGATGATGTCCTTGTTCGCCTCGTAGATCGCCTTCCACTTGCCGGCGCTGCCGTACAGCGCCTTCGCGATCTTCGACAGGCTGTCTCCCTTCACGACCGTGTAGGTCCGCTCCGGCTGCTTCGGAGCCGACGAGGAGCTTCCGCCCTGGACGTCGGAGAAGTCTGGGAGCGGCTCATTGGGATCGGTCATCGTCGTCCTCCTGTGAAATGAATCCTGCAATCCGCAGCCAGAGATTCCTACCAGCTGGAGCGCCGTCTCGCCGAGCCCATCAGGGCTCCCAGGATACC